>DAHZZC010000911.1 GCA_027435495.1 Planctomycetales bacterium | reverse complement strand
GCCGGGGCCGGGGCACCGACCCATTCCACCTGCTCTCCGACCGCTCGACCTGCGGCGCCTGTGGCGGCCGTGGCACGGTCAACGTCCCCACGCCGCATGTCCCCTGTGCCTACTGCGAGGGCTCGGGCAGCTTCAAGACCTTCCGATGCCCGGTCTGCGAGGGAGCCGGCGTCGTCGAGGCCCCGGAAGGCCCGATTCGCACCTGCCCCACCTGCGACGGCCTCGCCTTCGAGCGCTCAAGCGGGCTCGTCTGCCTGACCTGCCGAGGACGCGGCACCCTCCCCGCCTGATCGAAACGACCTTTCAAAGGATGATGTTATCATGTCGATCCAGATGCCACAGGGCGCCAACCATTCGATCCACAGCGCGACGCTTGCCGACGTCCTTGAGCGCGTGCTGGACAAGGGACTGGTGATCGCCGGCGATATCAAGGTCAAGCTCGTCGACATCGAACTCTTGACCATCCAGATCCGCCTCGTCGTCGCCTCGGTCGACAAGGCACGCGAGATGGGAATTGACTGGTGGTCGACCAACCCCGACCTTGGCACTCGCCTGAAGGCGCCCGACGCCCAGGCCGAACTGCTGGAGCTGCGCGAGCGGCTCGCACGGCTCGAGTCGCAGGCCGCTGGGGCGTCGTGCTGAGAGCCGAGTCAGAACCAGGCGCCGGGAGGCCCGCTCTCCCGGCCAGATCAATCGACAGCAACCGGCCCACTCACGCGTCACTCGCCCGAGACCGTCAGATCGTCGAAGTACGACCGGGCGTCGGCCTTCGACCAGAGGCCGATCCGCCCCGCATCGGGAAACGTCGTGTCCTCGGCGACCAGGAGCTTCTTGTCGTCGAAATAGCCCAGAATCTCTCGCCCTCTCATCGTGATCCGAAGGGTATGCCATCGGCCATCGCCAGGCACCTCCGCGTGATCAAGCTGGGTCCGACGTCCGTTCTCCACCTTGTAAACCCGAAGGTTGTCCTCAAGCGGGTTGTATCGCGCAACGTAATAATTGTCCCGGTCGCGAGCCCGCCAGACCAGGCCGCCCCCCCGGTCCTTCTCGCCCGCGACCGCCTTCAATCGCACGCGAATCTCCAGGTCCCGGAATTCCTCGCCCGAGGCGAACACCACATTGAAGGTCCTCTCCGGATTGCTGGCCTTCTGCGCCATCACCCGGTTCTCTCCATCGCGATCGACCTCCCACCGGCCGACCGCACTTGTGAACCCCCGCCCGATCCGGCCGGGCTCATCCGACTCAAAATCCCAGGCCCGCGTCTTCAGGTCGCCAGCACGGGCCCAACCGATCGCCAGCATCACGAATGCCAGCGCCATCACATATCTATCAAAAGTCATGTTGCATCTCCCAGGAAGTCCACAAATCATCCGGCGAACTCCGACGCCAGAAACGCCGCCGTGCGCTCCCAGGCTTTCGCGGCGGCCTCGAAGTCAACCGCCATCGCGTGAACCGTCCTCGGCGTCTCGATTCTCGTGGTGGCGTTCGTGGTTCGGAGAAGCGGGATCTGCGCGCTCGGTCCGGCGGCGAGCCTCGCCTCCATCTCAGGGCCAAGCAGATGATCGGCCAGCGCCCGCGCAGCATCGAGATGGGGCGCTCCCTTGATCAACGCGATCGTGTTCGGGATGAAGAGCGTCCCCAGCTCGTCGGGCTGGCGGTCGGGGTACACAATGGCAACCGGGCTCCCCGCCTCGACCTCGCCGATCGCGTCGTCGGTGTCGGTCAGACCGAAGGCAATCTGC
>DAHZZC010000910.1 GCA_027435495.1 Planctomycetales bacterium | reverse complement strand
GGCTCGCTGGCGTGGAGCCTGAAGGCCTGGAGCGCCCTGCTGGTCCCGATCGCCCCTCGGCACCGCGTCAAGCACACGGAGGAGAGACGGACGCTGTTGCAGATGGAGTTCGCGACGTACTGCGCGGCGTTCATCCAGATGCCGTGCCAGCTCGTGCGAGGTGGAGGCCGGTTGATCTATCGACTGCTATCGTGGAACCCGTGGCAGGGGGTCTTCCTGCGATTGGTCGAGCGACTGAACGGTTGCTGGCGGTGCTGAAGGATAGGCAACTGAAGTCGGGGTCCGGATGCCCCGATCCGTGAGGGCCATCGAGCGAGAAAGACGGGTGAGCGATGATCGAGACGAAATCCGGGAAGTCAAGAGGGGACAAAGTCCCCGACATGTGGAAGGTACATCTGGACCTAATGCACTTGATTACGTAAATTGCACATGGGGGCTCTTTTTTTTATCACGCTTGTTTTGGCTCTAGATTGAGCGACCCCCTTTATCCTACGGCACAATCCTCCGACCCTCCACGCGAGGCGAACCGCGTCCTCGACGTCTCGACTGGACGGTGTGCCGGCTCTCCACTTCGATCGGGGACATCGAACGGAGAGAGAACCTGGCCGAGCCGGAGCGGGATGCCGAGGCGGACGCCATCCCGACCCGCTCGAAGCTCCGGGTGCCGCGAAGATCGCCGGCTGGAGCCGGCTCCTACACAAGACCTTCCACGTCCGCCTCGCCCATCCGCCCATGTAGGATGGAGCTCCAGCTCCCGACTCGGTCGAAGCCAGGCGTCCCGCGAAGATCGCCAGCTGGTGCCGGCTCCTACACGACGCCAACAACACGCCCATCACACTCCACCAAGCCAATAACCCCATGGAGGAGAGAGCTCCAGCTCCCGACTCGGTCGAAGCTCAAGCAGCCGCGAAGATCGCCGGCTGGTGCCGGCTCCTGGGAAAGTCGCACCCGGACCACGATAGAGGTCAGGCGCGGATCGCCGGCTGGAGCCGGCTCCTACAGGAAAACCGATCGGACACCATCACCGGGCATCGGAATCAGGCCCCGCGATCGGCATCCGGGGCGGGGCGGTCTGCCACATCAGCACATTCGAGTCCCCACGTTGGTTCAGAATCGGCCTGGGGTTATCTGGTGTCCAGCATCCATTCCGTCGGCAACACGTGGACAATATCCAGTATCCGGCGACAGAGACGATCTATGCCTTCCGCCGAGAGATTCACGTTCACGAAGCCTCCATTGCGGAGTTCGCGGGCCTCGCGGAACCGCGAGCGATCGTTGCCAAGGTGGCAGGGAAGCTCGCGGCAGAGCGCCGGGTACGCGTCGACGTCGGACTCCACGACTTCGTTCACGGTATTCTCGAGCACATCCCGCCAGCTCTCGACCTCGATGGCCTTCCCAAAGATCGTCAGCCTTTGGGGCCGTCGACCTCGGGGCACCGGCACCATCTCGTCGGTCTGGTCGGCGCCAAAATAGGGCCAGATCGCGAGGACATGCTCCGCCAGCACACCGGCCCGATTCCGGATCTCGTCCACCTTCCAATCCGTAAAAGCCGCGAACGTCTTGTTGAGATGAAGTGTCCCTCCGATCAGCCTCTGGCGCTTCGTCGAAAAGGCGGCGTTCGACTTCTCGGAGTTGTAGCCGGTAAGCGTCAGGTTTCCCAGGGTATGGAGCCAGAGTTCATGGGTCGTCTCCCAGTCCTCGCCCAGATGGTCACGCCAATCCTCTGTCAGGGTCTGGGGCATCACGTGCTCGACGGTGATCGACTCGAATCTCGGAGGCTCCTTCCCGGCGAGCCGGCGCTCGATCCGTTCGAGAAGGAATCGAATCTTCGTCTGCCGGTCTCCCGACCCGTAAAGGGTTCGCTCGAGGAGATCTTTCCGGAATTCGATGTCCTTCGGATATCCGCGGCCGGCCAGGATGGCCTTGACCCCTGCCAGGATGCTGGAGTGGGCCTCACGTCGGATCTGATTGAACAGCCCTGGAAATATCTTGTTCAGTTGGTTCGTCGGCTTGTTACAGACAAATCGTCGGACCACGTAGTTTTCAATTACCTTGATAACGGATAAAAACTCGTCTTTCCGGATCTGCCCCGCGTCCATCTCCTCGTAGCAACGGAGCAGGAAGGGATAGGTGGTCGCAACGTCCAGCCTGTTCAGGGAGAATATACCCGCGGAGAGATCGGCATCTCGCTCCAGATCGGGCTTCAGGAGCCGCTCGTAATGGAGCGCCGAGCGGTGGAGGATCGTCAAGAGTTCGATGGCATCCCCGCCGCCGAGGCGTTCCTTGAGGCGAAAGTAGACGGAATCTCCCCGCAGGAAAGTCCCGTCCTGCCCCATCAAGTAATGCCGGACGAATTCCGTAAGCTGCTCGCCTCCGAGGGCCTCCTGCATCGGAGACCAGTACCGGGCGTGCATCTCTTCCTGGCGGTCGGCGTGGATCTTCAGGAAGAAGAAATTGCGAATGAGATCGGCCTGCGTGAGTCGCTGGCCCTTGTTATTGAGGCTCTCGAAGACGAGATAGGGATTGTCATCGGAACCGAGCGTGATGCTCACGACAGCGAGCCGTTCGACGATATTCCGCTTCAGCCCCTCCAGGTCAATATCCGAAGTGTGGAGTCGACGAGCGAGGAAGGAATAGGCCGCCCCAATCTGGCCCGGTGGCACGGTCCCCGGCTCGCGAATCAGGCCCAGGAAGCCCGGCCGGTCGGCCTGGGTCGAGAGCAATTTGACGTAATCGTTCCCCTTCTTGAAAGGGTTGACCAGGAGGGTTTGCTCGATCTCCTGCGCCAGCTCGTCCCTCCCAACGCGTCGGGCCGTATCTCTCAGGAGGGTGAGCAGGACAAAGGTCGTGGTCAATCGCTGCTGGCCATCGATCAACAGGAACTTCGGCACACCCTCGGGGACCGATTGCGTCTGGATGGTCACGATCGACCCGAGAAAGTGCGACCGAGGACTTCCCTCCTCATCCATGCCGGTGAGATCCTCCCACAGCGTCTCCCACTGGGGCTTCCCCCAGCAGTACGAACGCTGAAACAATGGAACGATGTATTGCTTACCACCCTCGATCACCTGCTGCAACGTCGTCTCGCTGGCCTTCATCAACCCAGACCCCTCAACCCCAGGTCAAGCCACGCATCCTCGCGAGGATTCTTGCAGCTTCCCAACCCCGCGGCAAGGTTTTGGTCATGGCCTGACCTCAATCCACGGCGAAGCCGGTCAGGTGGCGGAGCCGGGCGGGGTGGAAGGCCAGCACGATATCCTCGCGCGGGATGCCCGCGTCCAGCAATGCCTCGGCGACCGGCCGATTCGTTCCGTCGTGCTGGATCCAGACCTTCCCGTCGATGATGTCCAGATGAATCACCGATCCATGGACACGGCGATCACCGTCCCACCCCGAATGGATCACCTCATAATGGTCCTTCTCGGCGTCCACGATCGCCTCGCTGACGATCTCGCCGTGCGAGGGGACCCATCCCGCATATTGCTCGATCACCCGTCTCACGATCTGCCGGTATCGGTCGACTCGATCCATTGGTGAACCCTCTCGTTCTTTTCATCAAAGATCAGAAGGCGCAACGCCAGGCTCGCGATGATGAGCTGGCCGAGTTTCTCGGTCAGTAGCGTATCGTAGACGCGTCGCGGGGCCGCCAGATACAACAAGCGTTCCGGCTGCGTGACCGCCAGGACGACCCGGTAGACCTGGTATTGTCCGACGGCCTCTTCCAGGTCGCGAAGGGCAGAGAGCCCGAGGAAACTCTGGATCTCCACGGCGATCTTCCGGCCGGCCCTCTCAGCCCCCAGCGTCGAGCACTCGGCTCCGAGGTCCACGTAGAGGTTTCGATCGCCATATTCCAGCTTCAGCGGGTCGTCCGTGATCGTCCACCCGTCGGACTCCAGGGCCCGGATCACGGCGTCGTGACAGAGGTTACTCGCGGGCATGAGCCACCACCCTCTCAGGTCCAGCGAGCGTTTCGGGCTCGCTCCCGAAAGAATCCATTCTACTCAGATCATCACGGACCACGGTGTCGCTGTCGAGATGACTCGACCGAGCAAAAACACAAAATATAACAACGTCAGCAAACACAAACTCATCCTGGCCTGGCGGGGTGCCTTCCCGGATTCGAGGTCGAGCAGGTCCCCGAAAAAAGTCCCGTGGAGTCTCGTGGAGTCTTGAAACCTGGGTCGGTCCTTGTCGGTATACTCAGACGATGAAGACGACGGAACGGGAGGAGTCGCGATGCGGATACCGATCCGGGATCTCGGGTTTTTGGCGGCGATCGCGGCGGGTGCGGCCGTCGTGGTCGGGGGGATGGTCCGGCCAATGATCCGGGCCTCGGCGTCGGCGACTTCGGCCCGAGCCGAGGCCAACCGGTGTCCCGAAGACATTGTGAGGCGGGTCGATGCCGCGTTCCGAAGGCAATGGACCTCGGAGGGCCTCGCGCCGGCGGGCCGGGCACCGGAGCTGGCGATCGTCCGGCGGATCTCGCTGGCCCTCTGTGGAACCATCCCCTCGCTCGAGGAGATCCGACGGCTCGAAGCCCTCCCCGAAGGCAGGCGGGCCGACGCCTGGCTCGACGAGATCCTTCGCGATCGACGCTCGGCCGATTATCTCGCCGAGCGGTTCGCCCGCGTGCTCGTCGGGACCGAAGATGGCCCCTTCCTGAAGTTCCGACGCCGGCGGTTCGTCACCTGGCTCAGCGACGCGATCCTCGCCAACCGGCCGTATCACGCGATTGTCCGCGACCTGATCGCCGACCGGGGCCTCTGGACCGATCATCCCGCGACCAACTTTCTCACGGTCACCATCGACGAGAAAACCGAGCGGCCCACGCCCGAGCGGCTCGCGGCGCGGACGGCTCGCGCCTTCCTCGGCGTTCGGCTCGACTGCGCCCAGTGCCACGATCATCCGTTCCAGCCCTGGAAACAAGGGCAATTCCGCGGCCTCGCCGCCTTCTTCGGCGCCTCGCATTGCGACCTCCGCGGCATCCGCGATACCGAGAACGATTACCGGCCGACCGATCGCAAGGGGAAGGAACTGCCGACCATCGAGCCCGAGGTCCCGTTCCTGCCCGAACTGCTGCCGCCGTCCACCGCCAGCGAGTCCCGTACAAGGCTCGCTGGCTGGGTCGTCGATCCCAGGAATCCGGCACTCGCCCGGGTGACGGTCAACCGACTCTGGGCGCTCCTCCTCGGCCGACCGCTCGCCGAGCCCGTCGATGACCTGCCTGCCTCCGGCGAGCTCCACCCGGCGCTCACGATGCTTGCCGACGACTTCGCTTCGCACGGCTACGACCTACGCCGATTGATCCGGGTGATCGCCTCGACCGAGGTGTTCCGGCTCGATAGCGCGGACGACGCGGCAGGACTCGGGCACGAGGCGGCCTGGGCCGTCTTCCCCATCTGCCGGCTCCGGCCCGAGCAGGTCGCCGGCGCCGTCTTCCAGGCCGGGGCCCTTTCGACCCTCGGTCCCGAGTCGCACTGGTTCACCCGCTTCCTCGTCTTCAGCGGCCGGAACGACTTCGTCCACCGATACGGCGACACCGGCGAGGACGAGTTCGACGCCCGCGCGGGAACCATCCCCCAGCGCCTCCTGATGATGAACGGGAAGATCGTCCGCGAGCGAATCGAGGACGGACCGTTCCCGGCCTCTTCCAGCCTCGCTCGGCTCGCCCCCGACGACCGCCAGGCGGTTGAGGCGGCGTACCTCGTCGTCCTCACCCGACGACCGACCGACGAGGAGCTCGGCCACTTCATCGGAAGGCTCGCCAGTTCGACCGGTGACGAGCGAAAGCACCGGATCGCCGACCTCTTCTGGACGCTCATCAACTCGACCGAGTTCTCGTGGAACCATTGAGGCGAGGCCCGCGATGCCACGTACCGCCTTCCCGACACTCGACCGCCGCAGCTTTCTCGCCCTCGCCGCAACCGGCTGGTTAACACCCATCGGGCGCTTGCTGGCCGACCAGGCCGAGAGCACCCGGCGACCGGCGCAGTCGATCATCCTCCTCTGGCTCGACGGCGGACCCAGCCAGCTTGAGACCTTCGACCCGCATCCCGACACGAAGATCGCTGGCAGCACCAGGGCGATCCACACCGCGGCCCGCGGAATCCAGCTCGCCGAGGGCTACCAGCAACTCGCCGATCAGATGGGGCGGGTCGCCCTGATCCGGTCGATGGTCAGCAAGGAGGGCGACCACGAGCGCGGGACCTATCTGATGAAGACAGGATATCGGCCCGATCCCACCGTCGAACATCCCTCGATTGGGGCCATCTGCTGCCATGAGTTGCCCGTCGGCTCGACCGACATCCCCAGGCACATCTCGATCCTCTCCGGACGCTGGCCAGGTCGCGGCGGCTACCTCGGCGCGGAGTATGATGCGTTCCAGGTCGGTGATCCCAGGGGCGAGCTGCCGGACGTCGTTTCGACCATCGCCGCCGATCGGCAGAAAGCGCGCCTCGCCGACCTTGATGTCGTGGAGCGAGCCTTCGAGCGAGGGCGGCTCGGACGCGCCGCCGCGACCCACCATCGAGAGACAGTCGCCCGAGCCCGGACGATGATGACCTCCGAGCAGCTCCGCGCGTTCGATGTCTCAAGCGAGCCCGCCGAGGTCCGGGCCGAGTACGGTGAGACCCCATTCGGCCGAGGCTGTCTTGCGGCTCGCCGTCTGATCGAGGTCGGCGTCCGATGCGTGGAAATTACGCTCGGCGGATGGGATAGCCACGTCAACAATCACGCGATCCATGCGTCCCAAGCGAAGGAGCTCGATCCGGCCTTCGCGGCTCTGCTGCGAGACCTGGCCCGTCGCGAACTTCTCGACCGGACGGTGGTCCTCTGCGGCGGTGAGTTCGGCCGGACGCCGAGGATCAACCCGCTCGGGGGCCGAGATCACTGGCCGGGCGGGTTCAGCCTGGCGATCGCCGGCGGAGGGCTCCGAGGCGGGCAGGCGATCGGCGAGACCGATCCCGAGGGGATCAAGGAACCGGTTCGCCCGACGACCATCGAGGATGTGCATGCGACGGTCCTCTCGGCGCTCGGTCTTGACCCGTCGCGCGAGAACACCGCCCCAGCGACCGGGCGGCCGATCAAGCTGAGTGCCGGCCGGCCGATCCGGGAGTTGCTGGGATAGGTCCGCCCAGGTGTCTCAGTCTCCGCCGTGGCCGGTCTGCGAGGGACGCTCGGATTCCAGGCTTCCGGTGAGCATCGCGTGCTTCACCTCCTGGATCGCCTTCGTCACGTGAATCTCGCGCGGGCAGGCCGTGGTGCAATTGAAGACCGTCCGACATCTCCAGACGCC
>DAHZZC010000909.1 GCA_027435495.1 Planctomycetales bacterium | reverse complement strand
CAGAGTGCCCGGGCTGGAGCGAGTGAGACAGCAGTGGCAATGCCCGAGCCCAAGGCGGGGCCGGTATCGTTTCCGCGACCTCGATATCGGCACCCGGTCGCCGTTCGGGATCGTCGAGCATCGGGTGACCGTCCCACTCGTCGATGAACTGATCGTTTATCCCCGGATCGGTCAGTTGAGCCGGCGGTGGATGCTGCTTCAGCGGCAGGCCAGCGAAAACCGTCGCGGACAGCGGCACGACCGGTCGGCGCAGCAGATCGAGTATCACGGCCTGCGCGACTACCGGTCGGGCGATAGCCCGCGATGGATTCACTGGCGGACCTCAGCGCGCCGAGGCGAACTGATGGTCAAGGAGTTCGAGCAGCAGAACGAGCAGGATCTTGCGATTCTCGTCGATCCCTGGCTGCCGAGGACCAAGGCGACCAACGAGCAGCGCGAGGCCGTCGAGCAGGCCATTTCCTTCGCGGCCACCGTCTGCCTCGAGACCTGTCGTCACCAGGGGCGCCGATTATTGCTGGGTTGGACGGGCCCGGCGCCCGGTGTCCGGCACGGTCCAGCATCCGTGAAGCTGCTTCACGAGTTGCTCGAACAACTGGCGATCCTCCGCTCAACGAGCGAAGGCGGCCTGGCCGAGCTACTCGACATCCTCCCGCCCGCCATCCTCCGCGAGGCGCTTGTCATCGTGATCTCGACGCGACCGCTCAATCTGGCCGAGGAGGCCGAACGATCGAAGCGACTCGCGGGAACCGCGGCACGCGGGATCGCCGGGCGGATCTCTCTGCTGAACGCGACCCAGGGAGACCTCATTCCCCTCTTCCAGCACGACGACCAGGCCGCTCGGAACCTGACCCAACAACGACCCGTCGCCGCCGGGCTGGCGAGGGGCGCCTCCGCGGCCCGACGGCAGGGCGAGGCATCCGACGACTCCAGGGAAGAAAGCTCCCGGACTCCCGTCCCGCAACTCAACGACGCCGAAGCGGGAGAACGGCCGTGAATAGCTACTTCATCTATCGGGCCAGCCTGTACCTGATGCTGACCGTCTCGACGAACGCCCTCAGCGGCGACATCGGCGAGACTCGAATTTTCCAGCTCTTCCCCGCCTTCGTCGGCATTGCCGGGCTGGCCGCCCTGTTCACGGTCGACCGACGGCCCAGCCTTGCCCTTCCTCGGCCGATCGCCAATGTGCTGGCACTGCTCACTCTCCTTTTGCTCTATTACGAGTCTCAACTCGACGAGAGCCAGCTCGTCCGGGCGCTCGGACACTGGCTGGTCTATCTGCAGTTGATCATCTACGCCCTCGCCAAAACGACGACTTACGACTGGTTCCTCTTCCTCATCGGCCTCATCGAGGTCCTGATCGGCTCGGTGGTCAGCCAGGGAGATCGGGTTGGGATCTGGCTCTTTCTCTGGGCAATGCTCGCGATCTGGGTACTCGGACAGTTTTTCCTCCAGCGCGAGGCGCAGCGGTTCCGCGACCTCTCGGCCGTGGTACCCTCCCCGATCCTCCAGGCCCAGGCGGTCGACCCCTATAACGGCCTGATCGATGTCCCCTACGTCCTCTCCACAACCCGGGTGCTCGCCTCAACCCTGGCCCTCGGCGGCCTGATTTTCCTGACACTCCCCCGCCAGGCCGGCGCGACCCGATCGCAGCCCGGCAACCAGATGGCACAGCACCTCACCGGCTTCGATGAGGAAGTGACCCTCGGCCAGTTTGGAGAGATCCTCGAGAACGATTCCGTCGTGATGACCGTCGAGTTCACAGACCGGGACGGCAAGACGATTCAACCCGTCGACGAACCGCTCTGGCGCGGCGTGACGATGATTCGGTATGAGCGGGGCCGATGGCGTCGCCAGAGCCGCCGCAGCTCGCAAATGTACGTCGGGTTCCCCGTCCGACCTTTGCCGCCCAACGTGATTCGCCAGAAGATCAAGCTCGAGGCCAATGACTCGACCACACTCTTCGCGATCCGCCCGATCCGATCGACCGACGCCGGAATCCACTCGATCTCGCGACTCCCTCCTTATCTCAATCCGATGGACGGGACGCTCCAGCGCCCCGATCAACGGGTGGGCTCGTACGACTACATCGTCCTCTCTGATCCCAACCCCGACGGCATCCAGATTGGCGAGAATCCGCCCGACACCGTCCATAACGAGTACTTGACCGCGATCTCACCGTCGCTCCGCGAACGCCTCCGACCGATCGCCGAGTCGGTCGTGGCCCGGATTCCATCCGAGGGCCCGGACGGTATCAAGAAACGCGCCCGAGCGCTCGAGTCCTACCTTCGCGATTCGGGGATCTTCACCTACACGCTTCGCATGGACCGCGTGGACCCCAACCTGGACCCCGTCCTGGATTTCCTGGTGAATCGGAAGGAAGGTCACTGTGAGTATTACGCGAGCGCTCTGGCCCTCCTGCTCCGCTCCATCGACATCCCAACCCGGCTCGTTAACGGCTTCAAGGGGGGAGACTGGAACAACCTGACCCAGACCATGAACGTCCGCCAGAAACACGCTCATAGCTGGGTCGAGGCGTACCTGGGGCGGGACCGGGAAGGTCAACCCTACTGGATCACGCTGGATCCGACCCCCGGACTTGAGCGCGATCAGTCCGTGGCCCAGGTCGGCGGGATTGCGGGGACCTTCCGCCCCTTCACCGATACCATCCGACACGTCTGGGTCTTCTACATCGTCGGCTACGACGGAGAACGCCAGAACCGCCTCCTCTACACGCCCATGAAGCAGATGCTCCAGTGGATGCGGGAGAAGTATGTGCAGCTCTGGCGGCTGGCCAGGAAGGGACTGGGCTTCCTGTTCACCTTCCAGGACGTGGGATCATTCATCAGCATCCGCGGCTTTGTGGTGACCTTTCTGGTGCTGGTGATCCTGGCGGCGCTGGTGCAAATGTCGATCTGGATGAGCCGGCGGCTCTTGATCTGGCTCCGAGGGCCGCAAGAGGACGAGGCCTCGCTGACCGCGGGAATCCTCTTCTATCGCCGCCTCTCACAACTTCTCGCTCGGTTGGAACTCGACCGGACCCCGGCCGAAACCCAGGCCGAGTTTGCCGTGAGGGCATCAAGGATGCTCTCGAACCGAGACCAATCCGGGCCGTCGGTCGTCGACGTCCCGCAACAGGTCGTCGAGGCCTTTTATCGGGTCCGGTTCGGGCACCTGGAGCTCGACCCGGCTTCACTCCGAGAACTGGATGCCCGCCTCGATGCGCTGGAGGCCAGCCTTGCCGGGGACGGATAATCCTCGGCTGGGCCACATGGAACCGGAACTGATCCGGGATCGAAAAGCGACTCGAAGGACGGACGTCGAATCCAGGACCCTTGAGCACGGGAGACGCAATGCAAGTCGGAATCGTCGGGTTCGCCGGGAGCGGCAAGAGCACGCTGTTCGAGCTCCTGACCGGGGCGCGGCCGGACCCGGGCAAGATCCATTCGGGGCAGGTTGGGGTCGCAACGCTCACGGACCCTCGACTGAATTTCCTGGCCGAACTTCACCAGCCGAAGAAAATCACCCCAGCGACTGTCGAGTTCCTCGACACGCCCGGGCTACTGGCCGGCTCCCATGCCGATAATCCCCAGCGTCTGGCCCTGATCCGCGAGGGGGATGCCCTGCTGATCGTCCTGGCCGGATTCGCCGGAGGCGATCCCGTCGCCGAGCTGACCAGCTTCCGGGAGGAAATGCACTTTGCCGACCTCGGCGTGGTCACCAATCGCGTCGAGCGGCTGGAGGCCAGCGTCAAGAAGGCTCGCCCCGATCGCGAAGTACAGCTCAAGGAGCTGGAGCTGGTGAAATCGATCCAGGCGACACTCGAGCAGGGGCAGACGGTCGCCTCGATGGGACTGAGCGACGAGGAGAAAAAGCCGATCCGATCGTTCGGCATGCTGACCGACAAGCCACAGGTCATCGTCCTGAACGGTCCCCAGGATGCCGGCCTCCCGGACGCCCTGCGTGCCCTGGCATCGGAGGCCCTCTCGATCGACGCCAAGCTCGAGCTCGAGCTCTCACAACTCGATGCCGAGGAACGGGCTGGATTCATGGCCGACCTGGGGATCACCGACCTCGGCCGCGATCGGATCATCCGGGCCGCCTACGATGCCGTGGGGATCATCACGTATTTCACGGCGGGCGAGCCCGAGGTGCGCGGCTGGAACCTCGAACGAGGATCGAACGCCGTCGAGGCGGCCGGGAAAATCCACACCGACCTCGCCCGGGGCTTCATCCGCGCTGAAGTCACGGCGTTCGAGGAACTTCGACAGGCCGGATCGCTCAAGGAGGCCAAGGCCCGGCACCTGCAACGGCTCGAAGGGAAGGATTACATCGTCAAGGATGGCGACGTGATTTACTTCCGCAGCGCCCTCTAACCAGAAAATCCGGCCCTTCCGCGGGATCGTTGTCTCATCGCGAGGGAGGGGCTGGAGTCCTGAGCACGGTCCCCGCCGGGATCGCTCTCTCGGGATCGCGGACGACCTCGCGATTGGCCTGCAAGAGAACCTCGGTGCCGACTTCCCGGCCATAGACTCGTCGGGCGACATCGGCGATCGTCTCACCGGCGCGAGCGACCGTGAGGGCCGGACGCCCTGCCTTCACGGTCGAGGGTCGGGGCTCCATCGCAGGCTGCTCGCGAGGTTTCAATGACCGGTCCACGCCCGGAATCCGCTCGGCACCCCGGCCAACCGCCGAGACGACCTTCCGAGGTTCGGACCGCGATCCAGCCGGCAGAATTCTTGCCGCCGAATCCAGCCGAGCCGGAACGGGGGCCAGCGTCGGTTCCATCGGGCGTCGATCCCTGAGCCCGATCGCTCGAACCGCAACGGGATCGGACTTCGTCTTTGCCTCGGGACTGTCCGTCGCCTTGCCGGCCGTCGGCGGCTCGGGATCATGTCGATAGAGCGCCACGGCAAAGAAACAGACAATCGCAACGCTAAGCAGGATGCTGGGGAATGCCTGTCGAGTCATGATGGTGTCGAGCCTGGTGCCAATCGGGAAGCGGCTTCAAGGTGTCGTATCCCTGATCATCGTCCGGCATCGATAGAAACTTGAGGACATCCTCGGAATTTCGGTGAAGGCGGCTTCCTCGCGTTTCCAACTGGCGGTTCGGAGCGGAATGGCCGAAGAAACCGGTGATCGGGATGGCTCTCTCTCGACCGTCCGACCATGCTCGACCGAAGAGATCGATAGGGAGCCCGGTGAGGACCGATCCGAACACGTCCCAGCTTCGTACTGGGGAGAAGACTCAAGGCCGGCCAGCGCCGGAGCACCGGCCCAACGACTGGCCCTGACCTTGTCCCGAAGTTGGCCGACCGTTAGGATAAGCAATGATGGAGACGGGCCTTTTCGATCGACGCAGGTCGCTCCCAGATCAGGAATATAAGCCCATGCCCCGGATCGCCTTCCGTCCGCTGGTGCTGATTTCGGTCCTGGCCCTGATGGCCGTCATTGTCGGTGCTCAGGCCCCAGTGCCCCAGCCCGAAGATCAGGAAACCGCGCGGGAGGTCGTTGATCTGGTCGAGCGCAACCACATGGCTCGCCCCCAGATCAATGACGAGATCGCCGTGAAGTGGTGCGACAACTTCCTCAAAAAGCTCGACCCCAGGAAGTACCACTTCCTTAAGGCCGACGTTGAGGAGTTCCGCAAGGAGGCCAGGACCCTCGATGACAAGATCCGCGAGGGCAACATCGACTTCGCGCACAAGGTCTTCGATCGCTTCCTCCAGCGCAGCGACGCGCGGTACAAGACCGAGAAGGATCTCCTCAAGGAGAAGTTCGATTTCACCACGGATGAGTCGATCAGCGACGACTTCGACAAGCTGGATTATCCGGTCGATGAGTCTTCAGCCAATGAACGGCTACGGAAGAAGGTGAAGTTTGACGTCCTGGTCGCGAAGGTCGTCGATCATCAGACCCCCGAGGAGGCTGTCCGAAAGCTCTCGATTCGATACCACGACCTGAACCGGTTCTGGCACCAGGTCGATTCCAGCGACCTTCTGGAGTTCTACCTGACCAGCCTCACCGAGACCTTCGATCCTCACTCGTCCTACCTCAACCAGAAAAACCTCGACGACCTGGTGAACCAGCAGTTGCATCTGCAACTTGAGGGGATCGGGGCCCAGCTCCGGTCCGAGGATGGCTACGCGGTCGTTACGGAGATCGTCCCGGGAATGGCCGCCGACAAGGACGGCCGGCTCCAGCCGGAAGACAAGATCATCGGCATCGAGAAGGAAGACGGCTCGCAAATCGACCTCGTCGAGAAGAAGCTCTCCG
>DAHZZC010000908.1 GCA_027435495.1 Planctomycetales bacterium | reverse complement strand
CGCGGTCGCGATCGGCTGGGTTCCACCGATCGCGGTTGTTGTCCCCATCGCACCGGCCGTCAGAGTCTCCGGCGGGTCCCCCGGAGTCGACGAGGGTGATTCGTCGGGCGCTCCGTAGTCCGAAGACGGGGGAACGGCCATCATCGGCTCTTCCGGGCCGGACTCAACACCCGTCGCCATTTCAGACACTTTCGAAGAGTCGACCGGCAGGGACGTCGATTCCGCCGGGGTCTCACCCTGCACAGAAGACGGAGCCTCCGTCGAGTCGCTCGGAGAGGCAACCACCACCGGAGCAATCACCGCAACCCTCTCGGGTGCTGGCGCGAGATCGATCGATGCACTCAGCAATTGCCGGCTTTCGAGGATTTCTGCCCCGATGAGGCTTGCCACTCCCGGGCAGAACCATCGTTCGCCTCGCGGTTTCATCGGTGAGATCTCCCCAGCGCCCTGCTCAAGCTCCTGACCGATGACGACTCGGCTCATTCGTGGCCAGCCATCGGGTCGTTCCTCATCGTGACGACTTCTGAAACTCACAGTCGAGCGAAGACATGCATCGGCGACCTCGCCCTGTCTCGCCCAGATCGTTCCCTGATCCAGACGTCTTCCCAGATTTATTTCACGGCCATCGGCAAGGACGAAACGGAGCCAGGCAGAGTTCTCTGGTAGGCAGATACCTGGGCCGGGGTTTCCGTTGTTCGCCCTGACCACCTTACGCGGTCACATACTCTGCTACTATTCTAGCGCACGAGGGGGTGGTGGGTCAACTTGATTGCACCTGTTGCACCTGTCTCGGGAAGAAACGGACCTGCGAGGCCGAAGTGATGTTCACCAAAAAAGCGCGCGCCTGCCGACCTCCGGCGCGATGAAAGTGTGGAGGGGGTCCAGCAAACCCCAGCACCACGACCCAGGAGTCACGTCGATGAGGTCGCGCAAGTCCCTGAATCGCCGGACATTCCGGCCAGAATCGCTCGAATCTCGCCTATCGCCATCGCACTTCAGTGGGCTGGCGCAGGTCGCCACGATGCATGCGTCAGCGCATGTGCGGCATTTCAGCGACACCTCATCCAGGGATCGGGTGAACTCCGTGGATCAGAACCACGGTGTCGAGAATAGCCCGGATACCATCCGCGAGACCGGCTCAATCGACAGAAACTCGAAGGATCTGAGTCCCAACGACACGAACTCGGTCGACTCAAATACCAGCAACTCGAGCTCGGTCGACACTCACTCGAAGGACACCCACTCGAAGGACAGCAGTAGCACCGACTCCTGAGACGCGGGCGCACGAGGATTTTCATGCGAAATTGGGGCGGTTCGATCCGACGTCGCATCGTACCGCCCCGGACCGCCCACTTCGACTCGCCGAGGGCTGCCCCCCTGCTCTCGACGACGAAAGGGGCGGTCCAACCGCCCGCTCGTGTCGCCAGGGATGTACCCCCCCATCCCCTGGCGGCGCGGCGGGCTGGGCTTTCCCACCGCGCCGGGGATCGATCGTTAATGGATCGAGAACCCGCGGCGATAGTCGCGGCGGACGTAGTCATTGGCGAAGGCGCAATTCTTCACTCGCATCTCCTCGCCATCCCATTCGATCTTCTTGCCCGCCTTCAGCGCCACGACGCCGAGCAAAACGGTCTCGGTCAGCCGGCCGGAGTACTGGAAGTTCGACATCGGCTTGTGCGGATCGCTCGCCTGGATGCCCTCGACCCACTCGGTGAAGTGCCCCTTCGTCCGCGGTAGGGTCGGCTCGGGCTGCTTGACGTTCTGGAAGTCGTTCGTCGGAAGCAGAACGTGCTCGGCGCCATAGTCGTTCTCCGAGAAGAACGAACCCTTCTCGCCGATGAGGAGCAAGCCGCTGCCCGAGGGCTTCCGGCCGTGGATGTGCTTGGCGTATTCGCGCTTCTCCTTCGGGAGTTTCTCGCCGCCGTCGAACCAGGTCATCGTCACCGGGCCACGGCCACTTCGGGGGCCGAACTGCGTCCGGATGATCGACCAGGCCGGATAGCTTGCCTCGTCCACGATCCCGGAGGTATCGACGACCTCGACGGACTCTGCGTCGAACAGCTCAAAGGACATGCAGGCGATGTTGATCGTGTGGCAGGCCATATCGCCGAGGGCGCCGGTGCCGTAATCGAGCCAGCCACGCCAGTTGAAGGGCGCGTAGCTCGGGTGGTACGGACGATCCGGGGCGGCGCCGAGATATTCATACCAGTGGAAGTTGCTGGGAATCCCGGGGGTCTCCTTGGGACGGTGCATCCCCTGGGGCCAGATCGGTCGATTGGTCCAGACCATGATCTCCTTCAGTGACCCCAGGACGCCCGAACGGAGAAGCTCCACACCCGAGCGGAAGCCATTGTGGGCTGTCCCCTGGTTGCCCATCTGGGTGACCAGGTTTTTCTCGGCGGCGAGGGTGCGCATCACCCGGGCCTCCTCAATGGACCAGGTCAGTGGCTTCTGGCAGAAGCAGTGCTTGCCCATCCGCATCGCCATGACACTGGCCGGTGCGTGGGTATGGTCGGGCGTGCTGACGGTGACCGCGTCGATCTTGTCGCCCAGATCCTCGAGCATCTTCCGATAGTCGTAATACCTCTTAACATTCTTGTGCTTCTCGGAGAGCTGCTTGGCCTTGCGGTCGAGGGTGTGCTCGTCGACGTCGCAGATCGCGATGACGTCGCCGTGCTGGCCGGCGTCGCGGGAGTCGCTATCACCCTTGCCGCCAACGCCGATGCAGGCAAAACGAACGCGCTCGTTGGGGCCCGGTCGGAGCGATTTGAGGAAGGCAGGCGGCCCGCCGAGCAGGAACGGGGCCGCGCCGGCGGCGGTGGTCTGCTTGAGGAAATTCCGACGGTCCATGGCTGGTATTCTCCGTGATCGGAAGGGTGGGAAGGCCACGCGCGGCAGGGGAGGGAGGCCCGCATCAGGGCGGCCCAGCCCGATTCGCCGCCGGGGACAGCAACGATCCCACAGCATGACGGACAGCCCGGCCCGCCGCAACTCTCCACTGCCTACGTCGACGAACCTGGGCCCGGGCGGGCGAAGGTCTGCAAGAGAGCGGCCATCCCCTCGAACAGCGCTCCAAGTTCGCCAGCAACTTCGGCCGGAGCCTCGATGACAACCTTCCCCGAAGCCGCCTCACGCCGGACCTCCAGCCGTGAGAACAGCTCGCGGACTCCAGCCGGCGACGGCAAGGCGGGTCGGCCCTCGCCATCGCGACCGGCCGGCGCCTCGGACCGTTGCGGCTCGGGTGTCGGCGGCTCGTACGGGTACGATGGCGGCTCGATCACGGCCTCGGCCTCAGGAACCTCGGCGTCGGCTGACTCGTCCGCAGCGTCAATCAGGTCGCCGAGCGAATCCTCGACCTGGTCGTCCAGGTCGATGTCGGCGTCGGGCCCATCCTGATCGGCCTCCGCCTCTGCCTGTCCACCCCTCGCCGCGATCACTGCGATCGCCGAGGGGTCGATCAGCTTCTGCATCTTCGCCAGGAAGCCCGACGCCTCTCCAAACCGAACCGTCTCCGTCTCACCGTCGAAAAGCCCCTTGAATAACGCCTGCTTTGTATCCACCAGGACAGAAATCCGCGACTCGATCCCCTGCTCGCTGACGAGGTTGTAGACGTCGATCGGCGCCTTCTGCCCCAGGCGGTACACCCGCCCAATCCGCTGTTCCAGAACGGCCGGATTCCAGGGGAGATCGAGGTTGATCACACAATTCGCGGCGCGCTGAAGGTTCAGCCCAACCCCGCCGGCATCACTCGAGAACAGAATTCGGAACGAGGGATCATCATGAAATTCGACGATGTTCTGCGTCCGACGCCGGCTGTTCTCGGCGCCGGTGAAGAAGCCGGCGTGAAGGCCGTTCTCCTCCAGCAGGTCGCGTACGGCCCAGTTCGCGAGATTGAGCATCCGGCGCCACTGGCTGAAAACCACCACCTTGCGCCCCTGGCCGATCACCACCTGCTGGACAAGCTGCCGGAGTTCGATGAGCTTCGGCGACGCCAGGCCCTGGAGCGCCGATTCGTCCGGCTTCCGGTCGCGAAGTGTCGGCCAGATCTCCTCGAACTGAAGCTGGGCGATCCCGTTGCAAATGATCCGCTGGATCGTCAGAAGGCTCATCAACCGGAGGAACTCGGCCTGCGTGAGGGGCCGGAGCATCGCCTTCTGCATCAAGATGATGATCGGCTGATCGAGCGAGTCGTGCTGCCGGCGCTGGACCTCGGTCATCTCGACCGGGACGCGCGTGTCGGTACGCGGCGGAAGCTGGTCGAGCACATCGCGGCGGACCCGGCGGAGCATGCAGTGCCGGAGCCGATCCCGGATCGTTCCCAGGTGTCGGACGCCAACCATCTCAACCCGGCCATCCTCCCGGATCGCGTGGAATGCAGTGAGTCGCCACTTCGGCTCCAGCGCCATGTCGTCGACCCACTCGACCACCGAGGCCAGCTCGTCGATCCGGTTCTCCATCGGCGTCCCCGTCAGGACGAGCCGGTATTTCGGCGTCAGACCCTTCACCGAGAGGGCCGTCTTGGTTGCCCAGTTCTTGATCCGTTGCGCCTCGTCGAGCACAACAAGGTCAGGATCCCAGCCTCGGACGATTTCCAGGTCGCGGAGCAATTGCTCATAATTGACGATGAGAAAGCCTTCCTTGCGGGAGGCATAGAGGGCCTGTCGAGCGTCAGGCGTGCCGTCGACGATCTCAATCGGCAGCTCGGAGAAGGTGGCCCACTCGCGAGCCCACTGCGGCTTGAGGCTCGCGGGCGTGATCAGAAGCCCTCGTCGAACGCGCCCGCTTTTCCAAAGAACGGTGCTGGCGGCGATCGCCTGCGCCGTCTTGCCGAGTCCCATGTCGTCCGCGAGCAGCAACCGGCCCTCGGCGAGGAAACGGCGAACGCCTTCCTCTTGCTAGGGATACAGGGGCCGCTTCAGCGACCGCAATCCCTGTCGGACCTCGGCCGCCCCGAGGGCCTGGCCCACGATCAATTCAAGCCGCTGCCGCTCCCGAACGAGAAGAGCGCGTACGGCCGGATCGTGACGGATTCCCGAGGCGCCCGGCGGGATCATTTTCAGGAGATCGTCGACAATC
>DAHZZC010000907.1 GCA_027435495.1 Planctomycetales bacterium | reverse complement strand
GTCATCTTCCCCGTGACAATCCTCCTCCTGATGGGGACGGTCGTCATGGGCCTGGGCGTTTTCCGATACCAGCAGCTCCAGTCGCTGGCTCGCGAGGGAGCGAGGTACGCATCAGTGCGTGGTCCCACGTACGCCCAGGCGACCGGGAACGCGCAAGCCTCGGCCTCGACCGTGCAATCGTACGTCCAGGGACTCTCGGTCGGCCTGAGCGGCCTGAAATGCTCCTCCGTAAGCTACTCCGCGTCGAGCCTCCCATGCACCGTCACCGTGACCCTTACCTACACCTGGAATCCCGAGGGCCTCTTCTCGCCGCAGTCCTGGACAATCACCTCAACCATGCCTGTGACCTACTGATCCCCTTATTCCCGATCGGGCGCTACAGTCGCCCGGGAGTTGGATCGATGCGAAGAACACAACCGGCCGCCCCATGTCGGCCCCTGGCCGATCGTCGCGGGATGGTGCTGGCGCTGGCCGCCGTCCTCACGCCCGTCGTCGTCGGTGTGCTGGCGATGGCGCTGGATGCGGGCGTGCTGTATCTCCAGCGTCGACAGGCTCAGTCCGCGGCCGATGCGGCTTCGCTGGCGGGTGCTTATGCGCTCTACAATGGCTCCAATTTCTCGACGGCCCAGTCGGCTGCTGTCGCCATCGCGAGGCAGAACGGCTTCACAATCCCAACCTCGTACGTTACCCAGCCCAAACCCACGCAGATTGCGGTCAAGGTCTCGTCAAGTCCTCCACGCTTCTTCAGCGCTCTTTGGGGCAAGGGAAGCCTGACGATCGCCGCTTCGGCGACATCGCAGGCCAACTCGGGGTCCTCGGGGACCGTCCCTTACTCGACCGCCTCATTGATCCTGCTCAATCCGACGGCCTCGGGGAGCCTGTATTTCGCCGGCAGTGCACAGATTCATACCTCCGGTGGAATCCAGGTTAACTCAAACAGCCCGACAGCCGTCGACGCCAACAACGCCGGTGGAACGGCGGCGGATATCAATGTCGTGGGAGGATATACGACCTCGGCTGGAGGTTTCCTGAGCGGGAAGATCACCACGGGCGTCTCCCTGGCCGGGGACCCACTTTCCTCACTGACACCGCCCTCCGATCCTGGATCATCGACAAATCAGGACGCATATATGCGATCTTATCGCGGCTGGGGGTCTTACACGATGAATCCGGGGCAGTATACTTCGAGCGTCAGCCTCGGAAATGGCGGAACTTTCACCATGTCGCCCGGCCTGTATTATTTCAAAAACGGTGTCAGTTTTACGATCGCCAATGGCGCGACGCTGAGCGGGACCGGAGTTACGATCTACACCGAAGGCGGCGGAACAATCAACTTCGAGGGTGGGACCACCACGACCCTCAGCGCCCCGAGTTCTTCCTCCAACGGAGCGATCCAGGGGGTGGTCTACATGCAGGACCGCACCTCAAGCGCCGCGCCCAATTTCGCCAATGGTACAAATGTCAACATGAACGGCACTTTCTACGCGGCAAAGGCCTCGCTGGTCTTCGCTGGCGGCAACCTGTCCAACTTTGCCTCGCAGGTGGTTGTCGACTCGCTGAACCTGAGCAACGACGCACAGATCACGGTGAATTACTCGGCCTCGGCCGTTGCCTCCAGGCCTGGGCCGTACAACTACCCTGTCGCGCTGATTCAGTGATGGGCCGGGCTGTCAGGAAATCGCCTCGACCCGCTCGCGACGCACCGCCCGTGGGCGACGTTGAAGTGCGAGTCGCCATCGTCGTCCGAGTGTCAGGCAGGCGGGAAGAACAGCGAGATTGCCGAGGGTGCTCCCCGCCGTCGCGATCCCAACCATCGTGCCGAAGTTGACGAACGGCTCGAACTCGCTCGCCCGCAGGGCCCCGAAGCCAATCGCAACCGCGAGGCTCGAAAGGATCACGCCCGGCCCACTTACCCGATAACTCTCGAACAATCGGCGGCGGAAGCCCTGCGTCTCCCGGTGTCGGTGGAATTGCAACAGACAGTGGAAGGTGTCGTCGACCGAGAGTCCGAGCGCCACGCTGGCGACCAGTGCCGTTGCCATGTCCAGCCGGATACCAAGCCACCCCATCAGCCCGAGCACCAGGGCTACCGAAAGGAGGGTCGGCAGGATTGCCAGCGCCGCCAGCACCGGGCTGCGGAACGCCAGGGTCAGCATCAGCAGGATCCCGGCTGCGGACCAGGCGAACGTTCCCCACTGGGTGGCGATGACCGCCTGCGTCGTCCGGGTCATCAGGTACGAGAGCCCTGTAAGGAATGTCGAAGGCCCGAATTCCGAGGCGGCGGCCTGGGTTGCCATCCGGAAAATCCGCGATTTATCGGGCGCCGGTTGCTGCTCCTTGATCCGAATCAGTATCCTCGCCTGCTTCGCCGACGGGTTCCAGAAGCCTTTGAGCAACTCCGATTGTGGAGAGGCCGCGATCAGATCGAGCTTGTCGGCCAGAAGACGGGCCCCCCGGTCGGCCGGGAGCCCGGCGAGTCGGCCGTCGGGATCAAGGACCGTCGCCAGCGAGAGAACCTGGGCCACTGCGCCGGGCTCCGTCGCTTGGATCGCCCGGGTTGACTGCTCAACTCGCCTCAGCTTCGCCAGAGTCGCGGGCGTGACCGATCCTTCTACCGGCAGAACCAATTCGACGACCCCGATCCCGCCGAGCCGCGATTCCACGGTGTGATAGTCGCGCACAACTCGTGTCTCGGGTCGGAAGAGGTTGATGTAATTGGTCTCGTAATCGAGGCGTCCGAGCCCCGCTGAAACCGGCAGGACGATGGCAAAGACCACGGCGACAATCACAACGGGATGGCGATGCACTCCGAAGATTAGCCGATTCATTACCGCAGCGACGCCAGAATGCGACCCGTGCCGGACCGGAATCTCCATCCGGAACGGGGGCAGCATGGCCACTGGCGAGATCAGTACCACCAGGACGGCCGCGCCAAGGGTACAGGTCGCGAGAATCGCCCCAAACTGTCGGACCGGCATGACCTCGCTCGTCACCAGTGCCCCGTAGCCGATGGCGCCGGTGATCGCCGTCCAGGCGATCGGCGCGACGACCGCCGAGAGGGTCGACCGGGCGGCGCGGCGCGGGTCGGCCTCGCGCCGGCGGTCGTCGCGGAAGTGGATGGCCAGATGGCTCGCCGCGGGCATCGTCAGGACGATGATCTGCGCCACCAGCGGACCACCCGAGAGCGCCAGCCGTATCCCCAGGCTCGCCAGCAAGTGCTCGGTCGCCAGCCAGATCAGCCACCCGGCGAGCATCGGGACGATCGCCCACCAGACGCTCCGGACCGCCGAGAGCGTCACCACGCCGATCAGAACCATCCCGATGGCCGCGAGCCGGCGGCCGTCGAGTTCGATGGCCGAGAAACCGTCGGCAAGAAGTACCGGCGGTCCAACCACCGCCGCTGGGCCTAGACCGTGCCGTGCCGTGAAGTCGTCGGCTCTGGATCGTAAGGCCTCAACCGTCGCGATCACGTTGTGCTGCTGTGTCTTCTTCAACCGGGTGACAATCGCTGTTGTCGTCCCCTCTGCGTCAATCAGCGTCCCGACGAAGAGAGGGTGATGGGTCAAACGCTCCCTCATCGCCGATCGCTTCGCGGGATCGCCTCCGGCGGCCCGAACGGCTCCGCCAACGGTCATCGCGTTCGACTTCAGATCAAGATTCGCGACGCTCCGACGCGCAGCCGTCAGCGCGAATCGCCGAGCCATCTCGGGCATGTGATCCAGCGCGAGGAGCGCATCGTCAACGGCCCAGAGCAGTGGCATGGCATCGAGCGATTCGACCCGATGCACGCCCTCGATCTTCTCCGGCCCGACCGCGGCGGCCAGTTCGCCAACCCGATCGATCCCAGCGGGTGTGAGGAGGTCTTGATCCTTGTAGACGAGGAAAACGAAGTTGTCGTCCCCAAAGGTCCGCGCCGCCTCCTGGTAGACCCGCATATCCGGGTCGTCCTCGGCGAAGAACGAGTTAATCGATTGTTCATAGCCGACCCGCTTCCCACCGACGGCCAGCACGACCAGCAGCACGGCGACCGCGGCGAACATCACGTAGCGAATAGCAATCAGGGTACGGATCACCTGGGGCTCCATCCTCGGGCCGATCAGAACAACTCATCCACGCCGACGACCACTCCGGGCAGGGCAGCCACCTCGATGCTCTCGCCCCGCTT
This sequence comes from Planctomycetales bacterium, assembly GCA_027435495.1. Lineage (GTDB taxonomy): Bacteria > Planctomycetota > Planctomycetia > Isosphaerales > Isosphaeraceae > JAKAUH01. The sequence continues at coordinate 5,709 of DAHZZC010000907.1, read as the reverse complement.
CAAAATCCGCTCGTCTTCATAGGTCCCATCGGGCCGGGGGCCGCGATGGACCTCAAGAGACTGATCGACCAGGTTCACGATCCAGTATTCGACGATCCCGGCCTCGGGATAGATCTCCTTCATGAGGTTGCGATCCACGGCCAGGGACGAGTCAGAGATTTCTACAAGGAGAAGAATGTCGGGAGGCTCGGGATGCGACGTCGTGAAAAAATCCGCGCGGGGGAAGAGGAGTGACAGATCGGTCTCGGGCTCGCTGTCGAGGAGCCGGACAGGGTCCTGGATGGCAACGATCGCGCGATCCCCGACCCGCACGCCCATGGTCCTGTTCATTTTCTTCAGGCAGCCACTGTGCTTCGGTCCTGTGGGCCTCTTCGGTATGATCTCCCCGCGGATCAGCACGACCTTGTCGTACTCGGTCAGGGCCCCGCGACGGATCATCTCCTCGTAGTCCTCGACCGAATATCGGGTGATCGACATCGCCTCGCTCCACGTCGGCCCTCGGCTCGCTCCAAAGGGGATTGTAATCGATCACCCCCGCGCCGGCGAGCCGATCAGGTCGCCCCGGCGTCGCAACGGTCGCAGTGGCCGCATGCCGGGATCTCGGTGTCCTGGTCGCTGAAGTAGTCGAGCACAGACTGCCATCGGCAGCCGCGTGACTCGGCGTAATCTACCAAACGCTGGAGCTTGAGCTGATCGCGGGCGTCGCGTTCCTCGTAGTCGCGGACCATCCGGGCCAGGTCGTCGCGCGTGAGGTCAGGATGGATCAGGTGAATGTGCCCCGAGAGGTCTTCCTTCAGCACGCCTCGGCTGCGGAGCAGAGAAAGCGCCAGCTTCAGCCGCGTCTTTGGGAGCGGTGAGATGGCCTGAACGTCCTCGAACGTTGGCGATTTGTCCGCCAGTCGCTTCAGAGCGTGGTGGGCGTTGACGAGGTCCCCGGCATCGGGATATCGACGGCTCTGGAAAAAGCTGTGGAGTTTCCGATCGTCGGGCGAGTAGAGCAGAATGCATTGAGACGGCCCATCATCTCGACCAGCACGGCCGAATTCCTGGTAGAATGCCTCGATCGAGCCCGGTAAGTGGGCGTGGATCACGAACCGAATGTCGGGCTTGTCGATCCCCATTCCAAACGCGTTGGTCGCAACCAAAATCGGGACGTCGCCACCCATGAATCGGTCCTGGCTCGCGGTGCGATCCGACGCCTTCATTCGGCCGTGATATGAGGCGGTCTCGAAGCCTCTGGCCTGGAGAAAATCGGTCAGCTCGCCCACAGCCTTGACGGTCGATGCGTAAATGATACCGCTGCCCGACTGCTCTGCGAGCAATCCCGCCAACCGCTCGCGACGCGTCGTCTCATCTGGCGTCGGGATGACCTCCAGGTGCAGGTTGGGGCGATAGAACCCGGTGTGAACGATCTCGGCATCGGGGATTCGCAACTGTCGGACGATGTCGTCGACAACCTCGTCGGTGGCGGTCGCCGTCATTGCCAGGACCGTTGGACGTCCCAACTCCTCTACCACGGAACCAAGCTCAAGGTAATCGGGGCGGAAGTCGTGTCCCCAGTGACTCACACAATGCGCCTCGTCGACCACGAACAAATCGATCGACGAGCGTCTCAGGAGTGATCGAAACTCGCGATTGGCGAGTTGCTCGGGAGTCGTGTAGACGAATTCCATGCCGCCCCGGGCCACCTGCTCCTCGGCCTCCTGACGCTCTCGCGTGGACATGGTGCTGTTGAAGGCAACGGCGCGAATGCCCTTCTCGGCGAGCGCCTCGGTCTGGTCCTTCATCAACGCGATCAACGGGCTGATCACGAGCGTCGAGCCTTCAAGGACCAGCCCCGGAAGCTGGAAGCAGAGGCTTTTGCCCGACCCGGTGGGCATCAGCGCGAGGGTATCTCTCCCCGAAAGCGCCGCGCGGACGACCTTCTCTTGACCGGGACGAAATTGCTGGAATCCGAAGTGTTCGCGCAGCGTGGTCCGCAACCCCGCGCGCGTCGCCGTCGCGATGCTCATGGACGCTCCTCATTCTCGATCGGAACGGTTCGATATTCGATGGGCCGCCGGGCCCTCGCGACGCCCGGCGGGGCAGAATTACCCTGGAATGGTGGACGAAAGCTCCTAAAGCAAATCTCGGGCCATCGTCGTTTGATTTGAGTCTCAAGGAGCATCGGGGGGTTTCGGAGAGGACTTGTCGTATGCGGCGGACGCGGTATGATAAAAAGGTGTGGAATCGCTTGCGACGGGCGATCCCACCCCGGCTATGGTAGCCCCGCCATGCGCATCTCGTGTGGTCGGGGTTTTTTGATGCGCCGGGACGGTGCTGGGTCCCGTTGTCGAGGGAAGGGGGTTGGCCATGTCTCGCGGAATTGAGCAGGTCGTTGTCACGCCGGCAGGACACGCCATTCATACCGTGCCATCGACAGCAGTTCATCACCGCAATTTTCCCGAGGTCAACGGCGAGGGCGATTCGGCTGAGCACGCCGCCCTTCACCTGGCCGAGCGGTTGGCCCGGACGCTCGACAGCGCCCCCAGCGACTGGAGGCGTGAGCAGATCCGCCATGCCATTGAGGATGTCCAGGCCTTCGCCAGCCGCGGACGCCGCCACAGAATGGTGAATCCAGATCTCTAAGATCTGGCAAGAATCAGGAGATGTCTTGAAGCTTGGGTTTCGGCGCGGTACATTGAAGTTGTTGATCGGTCATGACGGGCGATCAAGGCGACCGGCTAGGGCGGCCCTGCGGTGCGAGACGCACTGGCAGGGCTTTTTTCTTTCACGGTCGACGCCCGGCGAGTCGTACGGGCCGGCCCGCGCCGCGAGACGCGGGCTGACCGGGATCCTCGAATGGAGGGGGATCGACCGGCCCGGGATCGTCCCGACCGGTTCCTGACGCCTCGGATGGCGTCCTGCCCGCGGCGGTGCTGCCGGATACGGCCGCGCGGATCGCCGGGGTGGTTCCTCAGATCGCGAGAGGAGATGGCCATGAGCGCGGTCAAAGAAGCCCCCAGGGTGAAGGGTCCAAGTGGCGCGGAACAGGGGACCGAGATGAAGACATCCGCCGGGGCAGAGGCCCTGAACAAGGCCCCTGTGACCCCCTTCACCTTCATGGGTCGGATCGCCGACGAGATGGATCGATTCTTCGAGGAGTTCGGGCTCGAAGCCGGCTGGCCCTGGCCGCGGCTCCTTGCGCGGGGCCACGAACGGGTCGGGCTGCGGGGCCGGGCCGTTCCTGCCGAGTGGATGCCTCGGATCGAGGCGTTCGAGCGCGAGGGCCGGTTCGTGGTCCGCGTCGAACTTCCGGGGATGACCCCCGAGGACGTCAAGGTCGAGGTGGGCAAGGGCCACCTCATGCTCCAGGGCGAGCGCAAGCAGGAGCATCACGAGGAGCGGGAGGGCCGCTACTACGGCGAATGCCGTTACGGCGCCTTCCACCGCGTAATCCCGCTCCCGGAGGGCGTCGACACGGGCGGGGCCACGGCCGAGTTGCGCAAGGGAGTCCTTGAGGTCGTCATGCCGAAGAAGGCCCCGCCCGAAGCGGAGGCCCGCCGCCTTGAGGTTCGCGAGGCCCATTGAACGGGGCCGCAAGGACCGGCGGGGCGAGTGAGACAGGCGAACTGGCGCGGTGGCCGATGGGACCGGAAGCCACCGCTCCGGGGAAAGTCATGCGAGGGAAGTCCGGGGCCGATCGGGCCTCAAAAATCTGGGAGAACCGCCATGAACGCCTTCCATACCATTCTGTTCGGCGCCGACTTCTCCGAGGGCTCCCGGGATGCCTTCCGGGCCGCCTGCTCGCTCGCGGTGCCGGGTCAGACGACGATCCACGTCGTCCACGTGATCGAGCCGCATTGGGTACCGGAGGAGCCGGTCCCGTACGGCCAGGTCGTCGTCGAATTCTACGATGCCAAGGGGGGTGGCTGCCGCGACGAGATCATCTGCCGACGGCTCCGAGAGGAGTACGCTCCCGAGATCCCGGTCGAGGTCGAGTACCACGTCCTCGAGGGCGAGCCGGCTGCGCAGCTCCTGCGGATGGCCGAGCGGTTGCATCCCGACCTCCTGGTTGTAGGCACCCACGGTCGGACGGGTCTGAGTTGGCTTCTGGCCGGGAGCGTGGCGACGACGATCGTCCGGCGTGCCCGGTGCCCGGTGCTGGCGTACCATCGGCCGGAGGTTCCGCGGAATTTCGAGGAAATCCGGACCATCCTCCATCCAACCGACTTCTCGCCGGGGAGCGAGCATTCCCTCGGCATCGCTCGGTCGATGGCGCGTGACCTCGGCTCCCGGCTCGTGCTGATGCACGTGATTCCGTACGGCGTGTACGCAAGCGACATGACCGTGGCCGTCGACCCGGCCGTTTACCGCGAGGCGCTCGAACAGGAGCGGCGAATAGTTGAGGGGCCCGACCTGAAGTACCCCGTCGCGATTCGGCTGGCTCAGGGCGACGCCGCTGAGGAAATCATCCAGGCGGCGAATGAGACCGACGGTGGCCTGATCGTGATGGGGACGCACGGGCGGACCGGGCTTGGGCGGCTCCTGATGGGGAGCGTGACCGAGCGCGTCGTAACCCGGTCGACCTGCCCGGTGCTCGCCGTCAAGGCTGGGCCATCCGTGGCGAGGCACGAGCCGATGGAGACCCCTGAGCCGATGGCGGCGGGCCACTCATGATGTCACGAACCAAAGCAGAGGCCCGGGTTACCGGCGCAGCGGACTCAAGCCTGGCCACCGGCACCCAGGGCCTCCTCGGCGGTGAGGATCATCTGGGCGATCTCGATGAGCTTGCGGTTCTTGTCGCTGGCCAGTTTCTGAAGCCGGCGGAAGGCTGAAGGCTCATCGAGACTTGCCTTCTTCATCAAGATCCCCTTGGCTTTCTCAATGATCTTGCGGTCCTCAAGGGCTTGCTTGAGGTTGGTGGCTTCCAGGCGGAGAGCTTCGAACTGTTCGAATCGGTGCATGGCCAGGCGAATTGCCGGAATCAGGTCGGACTGCTTGATCGGCTTGACCAGGTACGCCATGACGTGATCGGCCTCGGCTCGCCGGATAAATTCCGCGTCGTGATAGGCGGAGACAAGGATCACGGGGACCGGGCTTTGACGATACAACCGCGCGGCCGCATCAATACCATCCATGTCGGGCATCTTGATGTCGGTGATGACCAGATCGGGATGAGCCTGGGCACAAATCTCGACGAGTTCCAGCCCGGTCCGAGCAGCCCCGATGACCTGATAGCCGAGCAGGGGCAGGATTTTCTGGAAGTAGTCTCGCATGTCCAGTTCGTCGTCGGCGACGACGATCTTCAGGGGTCGGCTCATGTTAGTCCTCTCGGGAGGGTGATGAAAAACGAGGCGCCCGGCCCGTCTTCGCCGACCTCGATCCGGCCTCCGTGGGCCTCGACAATTCTCCGGGCGATGGCGAGCCCCAGTCCGGTCCCACGTGCCTTGGTGGTAAAGAATGGGTCGAAGAGTTGGCCGCGGCGTTCGGGAGGGATTCCAGGTCCATTGTCGCGGAAACGGAGTCGGAGGGCCGGCCGTCCCTCCATTGAGGCCGCTTCGGCTGCGACCTCAACGACAATCGGCGGCGATCCGGCTGCCAGCGCGTTGTCGAGGAGGTTGCGGAAGACCTGGCCCATACGGAAGAGGTCAACGACGCATTGCAAATCCATGCCTTCGATCCGCTCGACGAGCGTGGCCTCCTTCCCGTTCCGAGCCGAGGCGAGAT
>DAHZZC010000906.1 GCA_027435495.1 Planctomycetales bacterium | reverse complement strand
GAGGTCTGATCGAGGAGGCCCGTGAACTCGAGTCGGGGCCACCCGGAGCGACTCATCGGCGTCCGAGAGGAGAATCCGGTCGGATCCAAGGGGATCGATCGCGTTCCTCCGACCGAATCGAAGGCAAGCAAACGAAGGGTTGATCGCGTGAGCTCGGAGCGATTCCAGGGGATGACTGATGTCCACGTCCACGTCCGACGAATCGGTTGACGCCATTGAGGTGATCGACCTGGAGCCCTCGCCCGATGGAGATTTCGACGGGCTTCGCGCCGCGATGGTCTCAACCTCCTCAGAAACACGGATGGCCGCCCGGCCGATCGACCCGTCCCCCAGCAGCGGCTCGGGCGAGTTGCGGGCGCTTCGGCGAGATCGCCTCGCCGCCACAGCGCTCCTCCTGACCTTTGCCTTCGCCACACTTCTGGTATGGCACCTCAGCTACCGGTCATCACACGGACCGTACACCTGGGGCCTGTTCGCCTCTCGGCTCGTCCTGAGTACAGTCGTTGCCGCGGTGCTCGTCAGTCCCATTCGGCTATCCGCGGGGCAGGTCCGCGCGCTGGAGATCTTGCTCTTTGGCGGCCTGACCGCGGTCGTCGTGCTGGCCCAGTATTTCGTGAGTCTTGAGGTTCTCGAGCGCGAGAAGGAGATCGGCCTGATCGCGTTCATGAAGAACGGTGTGATTCAGATGGTCACGCTGATTCTCATGTACGGGACGCTGGTCCCCAACCGGCCGAAGACGGTCGTCTGGGTGGTCGTGCTGATGGCGGTCGCCCCGCTTTTCAGCCACGCCTACCTGACGGAGAACCCCAGGCTCGTCGCGTTTTCGGAGAAGATGTCGGCCGCGGAGTTCACCGGCTCCAACGCGCTGTTTCTTCTGTTGGCGGCCATCATCGCGATCTTCAGCTCGATCCTCCTCAACGGACTTCGGACCGAGTTGCATAGGGCACGGAAGTTTGGCAAGTACCGGCTGATCCGCAAGCTCGGCGAAGGAGGCATGGGCGAGGTCTACCTTGCCGAGCACCTGCTGCTGAAGCGGCCCTGCGCTCTGAAACTGATCAAGCGAGAGTCGGGCTCGAACCCGATCGCCCTCGCCCGATTCGAGCGCGAAGTTCAGTCGGCGGCTCGGCTCTCGCATCCGAACACGATTGAGATCTACGACTATGGCCACACCGGCGACGGCACGTTCTACTATGTCATGGAATACCTCCAGGGCATGAGCCTCTCGGACCTCGTGCGCCGCGATGGCCCGCTCTTGCCGGGGCGGGTGATCTACCTCTTCCGCCAGGTCTGTGCCGGGCTGGCCGAAGCACATCGACTGGGGCTCGTCCATCGCGACCTGAAGCCGGGCAACCTGTTCCTGGCCGTCCGGGGGGGCGAGGCCGATGTTGCAAAGGTTCTCGATTTCGGTCTTGTCAAACTCACTCAGGATCCAGGGGCCGCCGAGATTTCCCACGAACTGACCGTAAGCGGGACGCCCATGTACATGGCTCACGAGCAGGCGACCGCCGATCGTTCCCTCGACTCCCGCGCCGATATTTACGCGCTTGGCGCGATGATGTATTTCGCCCTGACCGGCTGCCCTCCCTTTACAGGCGAATCGGGGTTCGCCATCATGATGTCCCAGGTCCGCGATCCGGTTGTCCCACCCTCGGAGCGGATTCCCGGACTGCCGGCCGATCTCGAAGCCGTGGTCCTTCGATGCCTGGCGAAGCGCCCCGCCGATCGATTCCCCTCTGTCCGCGCGCTCGGCGACGCCCTCGCCGAGTGTACTTCCGCCTCCGACTGGGGCCCCAATCGCGCGGAAGCCTGGTGGTCCTCAGAAGGTCTTGAAGTCTCCTGATCCCGCCGATGACCCAGTCCCCCATTCCCAACCCCAACTTCCCCGTCACCCGGGACAGGCCATCTACTGCATAATTGGGCCAGATTGATGCGGATTTCACGACGACCATCTTCCCAGACTAGCAACAAAAAGCCATAATTCTCCCGGCTCTGTGCCACGGATAATTCGATCCGCGGTGGTGGAGAGTCCCGGTATGCCATGGCGGCAGACCGGGGCTCATTGTGTCCGGCCACGGTATTGCCGGGACACCCACTCCTGTTGCTGACCCGATCGTAGTCCAATTGGAGGCGATGATGCCCGATCGCGAATGGGACCGAACCATGCTGGCCCGAAGGGTCGGCCAGGTTCGACGGGAACTCTTCGGAGAAGACGGAATTGCTCATCTTGCCGAGATTCTAGGAATTCCCCAGCGGACTTGGTTGAACTATGAGGCGGGGGTCGCCATCCCCGCGATGGTGATTCTCCGGTTGATCGCGGCCTGCCAGATCAATCCCCACTGGCTCTTGACCGGAGAGGGGCGGATGCAAGGATGTTCCGGATCGACCACGGCGATAGGAACCCGGTCCGAGAAGAATGAGCCGGCACAGTCGTGGAGCACCGGGGCCGGATCCGAGGTTCGATAGGGGCCGGAATGGAGCCAGTCAGTTCCGCGGGACCGTCGACCCGGCCGGTTCGGGCTCGTCGCCCGTGCGAGGGTTTCGGTTCCCTCCTGTGGGGAGGATCAGGGCAGCCGCAACGGCCATACAGGCTCCAAAGCCGAACGCTGCCCAGGCCCCCAACATCTGGTAGAGGATCCCGAAGATCAGACTCGACGGCAAGGCGGCCACACCGATCGACAGGTTGTACCAGCCGAACGCCAGCCCCTTCCGCTCGCCGCCGACCAGTTCGGCGACCATCGTCTTCTCTGCCGGCTCGGTCAGGGCATAAAAGAGCGAGTAGCCCAGGAACAGCGCCCAGACTTGCCAGACAGCCGTTGCCATTGCGAACGCCAGGTAAATCAGGGCATAAACCGCCCATCCGGCGAGGATCAGCGGACGGGTCCCCAGCCGGTCGGAGGCCCGTCCCGCTACCATCGAACCGGCGCTCTTCGCCACGTGGAAAACACACCAGAGGATGGGTAACTGGAACTCCGGGACGCCAAGCTCCCCTGCGCGGACAAGCAGAAAAGCATCGCTCGCGTTGCCGAGCGTGAAGACGACCAGGGCGGCCAGCAATCGGCGGAAGTCGCGGCCAAACGGAACGAGCGTCATCCGGAAAGGCTCCCGCGACGTCGCCGAAGGGCCGGGCTCGCGCAGACCGAGAGTCAGCAACCCGACCACCACGATCCCCGGCACGATCGCCAGAAGGAAGAGCTCCCGCAACCGACCAGGCCAGGCCCAAAGAAACGCCGCGGCGAGTACCGGGCCGATCGCCGCTCCCAGGTGATCCATCGCCCGGTGGAAGCCGAACGCCCGACCGCGCATTCCGGGCGCCGACGAGTCGGCGATCATGGCGTCGCGCGGCGAGGTCCGAATTCCCTTGCCGACCCGATCACCAACCCTAATCATAAACAAATGCCAGGGTAACGTCGCCATCCCAAGCAACCCGCGCGCGACCGTTGCCAGCAAGTATCCGGAGACCACAAACCCCTTGCGACGTCCGACCCGATCCGACCTCCCTCCTGACCAGAGCTTGAGAAGACTCGCAACCGAATCGGCCGCCCCCTCGATCAAGCCAAGCTGAACGCGATTCCCTCCGAGAACCCCGATCAGGAACACCGGGATCATCGGATAGATCATCTCGCTGGCGATGTCGTTGACCAGGCTGGCGAGGCCCAGCAGCTTCACATTGCGAGGTAGCCCCGCCTTTTCCTGTTCGTCCGACACCTGGAAATCCCTCCTCTCGCCTCGAACGTTCCCCGGCTGTTCCGAAAGCCGCTCCTCGCTATCTTACAGGAGGTCGACCAGCCGATCCGGTGCGGGGTCGGCGGCAGGGCACCACTCGGCGAGGCAGGCGGAATGGGGACCAGAGACCGGCCATCATTGCGGGGGTGGGGCGAAATCCTCCGCCCGTGGTTCGACCTTCGATCTCGAAGGCCGATGGTCCTGCTCGTCGTGGCCTCGATGGTTCTGCTCGTGGCCCCCCTGGCCTGGGAATGGATTCTCGTTGGGATCGACTCCATCCCACATCAGGTCGCCTGGTGGCTCGGACAGTCGACGCTCCTCGTCTTGCTGGCGGTCGGCACCTGGCGCCTCCTGCAAGTCCGGCCAGGGGACTCCTGGCCAACCCTCTCGGGCCGGACCTGGTCCGACACCTGGACCCCCTGGGCCCTCCGGCTGGCCGTCGCCTCGATGTTCGGGCCCATGCTGCACGACCCCGAAGCGATCGGGATCGCCGACTGGGATTTCGTGATGGACAAGTACGAGGCGATCCGGCGGACCGTCCTGATCTGGGGCCAGTTCCCCTGGTGGAACCCCTGGTGCCGCGGCGGCTTTCCGCTGGCCGCCGAGCCGCAGATTGGGGTGGCCTCGATCGCGACGCCGATGGTCCTCACGCTCGGGACCAGCGCCGGCCTCCGGATCGCGGCGGTCCTCCAGATCGGGATCGCGGTCGAAGGCTCCTATCGACTCGCCCGGCTCTGGCTGGGCGACCCGATCGGCGCAGCCGTCGCCGCGATCGTCTACGCGATCAACGGCGCCACGATCGTCAACACGGTCGATGGTTACATCATCGTGATGGGATTCAGCAGCCTCCCCTGGCTGGCCTACCATGCTTTCCGGATCCGAGAGGGTGTCCGGCACGGAATTGGACTGGGCTTCTGGGCCGCCTTCGCCGTGCTCAATGGTATCCAGTACACCACGATTTATGGAGCCTTCCTCGTTCTCGCAATTTTCGTGCGCGGCGCCAGAATCCAGCCGCCCACGAGCTGGTGCGAGAGGTTTCGACCTTCGATGGCGGCGGCCGGGACGTTCTTCCTCCTGGCCGGTTGGCGATGCGCGACGATGTTTCCGGTTCTGCTTGAGGATCGTCGCGAGCGCGTCACCTACTGGGACGAGTCGCTCGGCTCGGTGATGCGATATCTGCTCGATCGCCCACCGCCCGACTGGATGGAAGTCTTGCCCGGCCGGGCGTGGGCCTCGTACTGCTCACTTACCAGCTATGTCGGCTACCTGGTCGGGGCGCTGGTGATCCTCAGCCTGTTTCGGGGCTGGCGGTGGTGGCATACGATGATCGTGCTGACGGGCTGGCTGGCGCTGGG
>DAHZZC010000905.1 GCA_027435495.1 Planctomycetales bacterium | reverse complement strand
CGCGACATAAAGCGCCGTGCAGATTGCGAGCGCCGACATGATCCCGATTGGCAGGTCGCGGCCGGGCCGGCGCGCTTCCTCGGCGTTGGTCGAGATCGAGTCAAACCCGATGTAGGCGAAGAAGACGCGCCCCGCCCCTGTCGCGACCCCATGCCACCCGTGCTCGCGGTGCAGGAACGGCCGCCAGTTCTCTGGATCGACATACGCGGCGCCGATCCCGATGATCGTGAGGATCACCCCGAGATTCAGCAGAACCATCGCCGCGTTGAAACTCGCGCTCTCGCGGATGCCGATCACGAGGATCACGGTGACCACCGCGGTGATCGCGACCGCCGGAACGTTGATCCAGGCCTGCACCATCCGGCCGTCGGCGAGCGTGACTTGCTTGAGGAAGAACGTCCCGTTGCTGACGCTGTAATCCCAGGGCGCCGACTGCAATCTCGGGTCGATCGACCATCCGAGCACGTTGCGCATCAGCGCATCAAAGTAGTTCGACCAGGCTGCGGCCACGGCACTGGATCCGATCGCATATTCGAGGATCAGGTCCCAGCCGATGATCCAGGCGATCAGCTCGCCGAGGGTCGCGTAGGCGAAGGTGTACGCGCTCCCCGCGACCGGGACCATGCTCGAGAGTTCGGAATAGCAGAGCGCTGCGAAGCCGCAGCCGACCGCCGCGATCAGGAACGAGACGATGATCGAGGGCCCGGCCAGCTCGTTCGCAACCCGGCCGGTCTGGACGTAAAGGCCGGTTCCGATCGTCGCGCCGATGCCGAGCGCCGTGAGGGCGACCGGCCCGAGCCGCCGGTTGAGGCGATCCGCGCCCTCCATCTCACTGAGGAGTTGTCCGACATCCTTGCGTCGGAAGAAACTCGCGAAGAACGACCCCATCCGGTTTTCCCCTGTCCTGGCACGTCGGCGCGGGGCGCCCTCGCTCACCGGGCCGGCTCCAGACGAGAGAGGTCGGAACCGCCGCTCCTCGCCCGACCCGCTCCAGCCGACCCGATCGGGCGATGTCCCAGACTACGACAGGGGCAGGGGGGCGTAAAGGGTGATGGAGTTGGATCGACTTCAGGGTGAAGACGGTTCGCTAACGGCCGGAAGCGACGTGGCCCGGTCGAACCGCGCGAGGATCGCCTCAATGCCGTCGGCATGAATTCGCCAGGATTCCCGGGCATATCCTCCTGATAGCACCATCGCCAATGGAATTCCTCGCTCGCGGACGTGCGTGGCGACCATGAGATCGCGGTCGGTCAGGTCGTTCCGAGAAAGGCCGAGGTTTGTCAGCGGGTCCTCGACATAAGGGTCCGAGCCGGCATTGTAGATGACCAGGTCGGGCCGGACCGCGTCGATCGCATTCGCGAGCGCGACATCGACCGTTTCCAGGTACTCCGGGCCGGTGATGTCCCAGGCGATCGGGATCGGGTAATCCTCGGGCTCCTTCGGGTTCGGATAGAGGTCGTCCTCGTAGACGTCCAGGATGGAGGCCCAGGGCCACGGGCGAATCGTGGCTGCGATTCCGTTCCCCTGGTGGGCATCAAGATCGACGACGAGAACACGTCCAACCCGCCCCTCGGCCTGGAGCGCGGCTGCGGCGATCGGGATATCCGCATAGGTACAGAAGCCCTCGCCGCGGTCGGATGCAGCGTGGTGATAGCCGCCGGCCAGATTGATCGCCAGCCCGGAATCCAGGGCCATCCGGCAGGCAAGGACTGTCCCGCCCGTCGCGTATCGCATCGGCGCGAGTACCCGCCAGTCGGTGAACCAGGCCGGCAACCGCGCGAGCAACCGGACGTTCAGAATCTCCGCGAGTACCCCCGATCGGCGGAGCGAGTCGAGATAGTCGGGTGTGTGGACGCGCTCCAGCTCCGCCCGACCGATCGGCTTCGGCCGGACAAAATCGGATGGCTCGCGCAAGCCTCGGGCCATCAGCGCATCGTGGATTCGTCGATATTTCCGGCCGTCGAACGGGTGTAGCCGCTCCATCCCGAAGACCGTGATGTTATAACGAGGATGATAGATGATCGGGATCATGTCGGGCCCGCGGGATTCCGGAACTGGTCGCGGCGGGTCGCCGCGGTCCTCATGATTCCATCATAATCGATGGCGAAGGCAGGAACGCAACCAGAGCAGGGCAGGGCGCGAGGATGATCGAGCTGGCCGGGGTCTCGAAGTCGTATGGCGGCCAGGTCGTGCTTTCGAGGCTCGACCTCGCCATCGCCCCCGGCCGGACGACCGTGCTGATCGGCCCGAGCGGCTGCGGGAAGTCGACGCTCCTCCGGATCATGATCGGCCTGATCGAGCCGGATTCGGGCACGGTCTCGATCGGCGGAGAAAGGCTCACGCGTGAAACGATCCTGCACGTCCGCCGCGTGGTCGGCTACGTCACGCAGGACGGC
>DAHZZC010000904.1 GCA_027435495.1 Planctomycetales bacterium | reverse complement strand
ATGTCCTTGAGGATGCCCAGCATCTCGGCCCACTTCTCCAGGTGGCCGACGCCGAACTCCGGGTTGCGCATCGCCTCGCGGACCAGACGATCACCGGCGTTCGATAGCGTGGTGAGCCGTTGGCCATTGGCGCGCTCCGCGGAGGCCTGACGCTCGACCTTCCGACGGTTCTCGGGCCTGTCGAGGTCGGCGGCCGAGAGCGAGCGCAGCTCCTTGTTCGCCTCGTGAAGCTGCATCTCTCGGTCCTTCACCTCGATTGCCTGGCGATGCCACCGGCTGAGCTGCTCGGTGATCCAGATCGCGTGCTGCTCGGGTGTGAGAACGTAGAACGTGTACGGCGGCGAGTACACCCGGGCGCGGCCGGGCCGGTAGTCCTCGACGAACATTCGGACCTGCACCGGTTGTGGCTCGATCCCGAGCGCCTTCGCCGAGAACGTTCCGGCCAGTTCGAGCGCCTCCTTATCTTGCCCGCCGGCGCCGAGGATCCGCTCGCCCTTTGCCGGCTTCGAGATCAGATCGTCGATCCCCTGCCACTCCATCCCCACTCGACGGACGCCGAAATCATCCTGGGCATGGACCTTGAAGCTCAGCAACTCCGAGTCGAGGACGACCTTCTGCCGGGGCAGATCCTCGCAGGCGATGGTTGGAGACTCGTCCTCCCGGCCGTTGATCGCGAGGGCGAAGGGCTCCTTGCCGGCGAGGCCGAACCTGTCGCGCCAGGTCAGTTCCATCTTGCGTGTGCCCAGCACCGGCGCCTCGGGAGTATCGACGGTGGCCCCGGACGGCTTCCGGGGCCGGCCGTCGACGGCGGCGTCGCTCAGCTCTCGGTTGGCAATCGCGGTGAATGCGGCACGGCTCCCCTCGACGAGTGTGATCGCCCCGCCGCGGACATCCTTCCGCTGGACGCCCGGTCGTCCGAGGTAATCGGGGAGGGTCACTGAGGCAACCAGCCCGGTGAGCTCGGGCCGGAGGGTCGGCTCGATCTTGATCCGACGGGTCGCGTCGCCGACCTGGATCGTCAGCCAGCCGGGATCAAGCTGCGAGGGGAACGGGAACTCGTACCTTCCGTCCTGGAGTGTGGCCGAGACGGGCTGCTGACCGTCGAACCGGGCCTCGGCCTGGGCAGGCCGCCAGACGGTCTTCTCGGCGAGTGAGGCCGTCACCGAGAAGGGCTCGCCGTGTGCGACCACGAGGTGATCGGGAAGGTCGGCGAGTTTGGCGAAGGTGTAGCGCGGCGCCGACCCCCACGGAGTCAGCAAGCGGGCCCAGGCACTCCGGGCGGCGTCGGGGAAGGCGATCGCCAGCGCGACGGCTGTGGCGATCGGGACGGCGGCGGTCATTGCCCACGCCCGATGCCGGGGCGAGGGGACGGCGTCGCGGAAGTCCCGGTTCTGAGCGTCCTTTGCGACCTCGCGGACCGCCGCCTCGCAGAGAGCCCGCGACCGAGCCTGCTCGAAGTCGTTCCGTACCAGCTCGATGATTCCGAGGAGCTGGTCGCCGACCGCCGGATGCTTCCGAGCCAGCAGCCTCGCGAGCTGTTCGAGGTGCCGGTTCCGCCAGACCCACCGATAGGCCGCCGCCGGAATCCGGAGGCAGCCAACGAACGCCGCCGCAAAGAGGATGCCGCGGAGCCAGCCGGGGGTGTCGAAGGCGCGATCGAGCAGGAACATCAAGAGGTAGGCCCCGACCACCGCAAACGCCGCGGCGCCGGCTGCCTCTGCCAGCTTGATCAGCCAGACCCGGCGGCGGAAGTTGAGCAACTGCCGCCGCAGTCCATCGGGCAGCTGCAAACGCTCGTGCGGATAGGCGAGGCTCATGGGGTCCTCACGGTCGCGTGGAGGTGGTATCCGAAGCCCATTCGGAAAAGATTCGGTGCCTTACGCTGCTCTCGACGGCTGTCCGACCTGTCGACTATACAAGACCGATGACCTTGCGGCCTACCCAGAAAACACCGAGGAGGCCGATGATCGCCGCACCGACAACCGGGTGCGCCCAGAGAGGAATCCGCCGGACGGATGGCGCTGGATCCGGTAACGCGGCCAGCGATCGGACGATGTCGTCGAGCCGGTCGGGCGCGATGACTTTCCCGTCGGTGACGCGGGCGAGCTCCTCCAGGACCTCGGGCCGCGCCGGCTTGCCGGGACGCTCAGCCGCGGCGCCCTGGACGAAGAAGCTCGTCTCGAGCGTCGCGCCGGTCTGCTTGCAGAAGAGGACCGCCTTGTGGCTCCCCGGCTCCTTAGCGTTGTATCGACTGGTGAACTCGCCCCACTCGTCGCCAGAGGTCGTGAACCGGACCAGTTCCGAGGTCCCCGAAGGCGCTGTGATCCGCGCTGTGACCTCCCCGCCATGGAGCGGCTCACCCGATCGGTCCATCACGTTCGCGTGCAGGGCGAGCGTCTGGTTGATCCGCGGCTGGTCAGGGACATAGTACAGCCGCATCGTCTCGCCCTTGGCCATGTTCCTCTGGTAGGCCATCCATCGGACCACCTGGCCCCAGAAGCGATAGTGGTACTTGTCCTCGACCCCCTTCCGCCATCGCCAGGCGCCGTCGGTCCCCATGAAGAGGACCTTGCCGGCGCCGAAGGTCCGGGTAACGAGTAGTGGGATCCGCCCGTAATCATTGGCCTGGTCCTTGTGGACGGCCAGGATCTCGGAGCCGGCCTTTGCCCGGATGACCGGAGAATACCACTGGAACCCAGGGAGACCTTCCCAGACCTCGCCGTTCTCGTCCTCGGTGTCGGCTAACTTGGTGAGCAGGCTCCGGCGTCCGGCCTCGGTCAGTTCGAAATGGTTGGGAGTGCGCGAGCCCCATCCCCCTGGCTGTGCGGGGTCCATCTGCACCGGGCAGAGCTCACCCAGTTCGGTCTCCATGAGCGAGAATTCCCGTCCCTGGATTCCCGGCATGAAGACCAGCCCGCTCGCCTGGTGCTCGACGATCCCCTTGACCAGCCGGCACTGCTCGGATGTGAGCTGGCCGTCCTCGACGCCCACATCGCCGAGGAAGACGACGTCAAACTTCGAGAGCTCGTCGAGCCCGGCGGGAAACTGCTTGATGTAGTCCTTGTTTCCGCCGCCCGGCTTGCTGAGTCCCGGGTGGAAGAGCAGGCACGAAAGCTCAACGCCTGGGTCGCGAGAGAGGGCATTCCGCAGGTATCGGTACTCCCAGCGAGGGTACGACTCGACCAGCAAGACGCGCAGTCGCTCCTCGCGGATGGCGATCGGGGCGGTCATGGCGTTGTTTTCGGTCGAGATCTCGTCGGGGAGTCGAGGGACGGTCAGGCTGACGGTCAGGTCGCCGATGGCCTTCGGCTTCCAGAGGAGCCAGTCGGTGGTCCGCCCCATCGCGGCGATCCGGACTTCCTTCGAGACGAGATCGCCGTCGGAGGTCTTCATCGTCACCGTCGCGACGTGATCGCGCGGCAGCGAGCTTTCGAGCGTGAACGGGACACGGACCGCCTTGCCGGCGATCCCGAACGTTGGCAGATCGAGGCTCAGCAGTTCGACATCGGGGAGTCGGCTCCGGCTGCCGACGGGTACTGCCAGGACGGGTACGCCCTTGATCCGCAATCGTGCAGCTACCTGGACTGGCGGCGAGCCCTCGTTCCAGTCTCCGTCCGACGCCACCACCACGCCCCGGAGGTTCGGAATGCGATCGGCGGCGCGGGCGAGCGGTTCGGAGAGGTCGGTGCCGCGCGCAGCGCGGGCCTCGCGGGCGGGGTCGGACTTGAGGTCCTTGTTCCCCAGCGATTCGGATTTCAGCGCGGCCGGGGCTGCGAACGGCTGGATGACCACATTCATCCGACGCTGGAGTTCGTTCCAGGTCGCGGGATCGCGCATCGCCGCGATGGCCTCGGAACGCGTGCTGGCGTTCGAGGCGGGCTGGCCGGACGCGACGACATCGCGTGTCTCCATGCTCGGCGAGGTGTCGAGTAGAACGGCGATGGACGGTTTCTCTTCCGGGCGGTATTCCTCGACCCATTCGGGCTGGTTGAGCAACACCCCCGCGAGGGCGACGATCGCCAGCCGAAGCGTTTCCAGCATGGCCATCGATGGGCGATTGCCGGAGCGTCGCCAGGCGATGAAGCTGTAGACCGCTGCGACCGCCAGCGCCGCGACCGAGAAGCCGAGCGTCCAGGGCGTCCAGAGGAAGGTGAGCGACCGTGTGACGCTCATGAGGCGGCTCCGGCGAAGGAAGCAGCCCCGGCGTGGCTCGAGGGCGCCGAGGGCCTGGTGATCCGGGGCAGGCAGAGCCCGGCCTCGACCACCAGCGCCACGATCATCGCGACGAGGAACATCCGCCAGACCTCCTGGATCAGCGAGCCGGTCCCGCCGGCCCGCCCGTCGACGCGCGAGAAATCGAGTCCGCGAAACAGGGCGTCCACTCGTACGTCGGCCAGAACGGCAGCCGACTCCTCGGCGGCCGGGCGGTTGACCGCCAGTAGCTTGCCACCGGATTCGTAGACGCCCCGGTGCGCTGCATATTCGATCGAGACCGCCTCGTCGCCTCCGGCAATCCGCTGCCAATGGGCGGGGTCGTCGCCTGTCGGCTCGCCAGCACTGAGCTGTCGAGTCGTTCCCAGAGACGAGGAGCCCGCGATCATCGCCCGCTGGACCATCACATAAAACACAACGCCGCCCGATGCGAGCGACGAATCGCCCGGCGCCGGCGTGGTCCCGCAGAAGTAGACGGCACCCCCCGGATCCTCGACCCGGGCCATCAGCGCCGGGCCGCCCTTGAGGGTCGCCAGCGCGGTCGACTTGCCGCCCGAGAACCCGCAGGCCCGCCGGATCTGGAGCTTGCCGACCGGCAAGGAGGCACCGCTCTGGGTGTTGGCGAGCAGGTCCTCGTCGGCCCGCCATCCCTCGATCGGTGCCTCTCCCTTCGGCTCCTGCCAGCTTGTCCACCGGACGCCGAGGAACGCGTTCGAATTGGGCGATCGGGGTGGTAGGAAGATCGCCGAGCCACCCCGCTTGAGGAACGCCTGGATCGCCGCCGCCGCATCCGCATCCGGTAAGGGCGCCTGCCAGACCAGGAGAGCAACGCTCTCCCAGGCGACCCCGGCGAGTTGGTCGGGTGCGAGAACCTCGGCGCTGCACGGGACGTTCGGATCCGGCGAGATCGAGGCAGCGAGCTCGATCGGGCGGGCGACCGTCGCGTCCTCGGCGACGATGACCGCCTTCCGTTCAACCGGGGGTTCAAAGGTGAACCAGAAGTCGTTGTCGGCCAGGTTGGAATCGGCCGGGATCGAGACCCGGCCCCATCCGCGCTCCTTCCCCTTTTCGAGCGGTATACGGTGGTCCTTCAGTTCGGCGAACGGGCCGGCGAGGTCGACGTCGACCACCGAGCGGCTCCCCTCGATCTCGAAGACGACCGGGACCGCCTCGCGCCCCTCGCCTCCGTCCTGCCGCGTCAATCGGAGGGAGAGCAGCAGTTCGGCGGCGTCTCCGGTTTTCCGGCGCCGGACTTCGGTGACACGCACCGAGAGGTTCCTGCGGGCCGGCTGCGCGTAGGAG
>DAHZZC010000903.1 GCA_027435495.1 Planctomycetales bacterium | reverse complement strand
GACCGAGACCGCCGCGATCCGACGTCGGATCGGCGCAGGGAAGCTGGAAATCGTCACGCTCTCGCGGCAGGCCCGCGAGAAATATCGGGCCCACTTTGGAACCGAGATCGGGATCGAGCCGCATCGGGTGGATCTGCCCGAGCGCTATCAATGCGTCCGCGATCCGTCGGACTTCGAGAAGATCCGGTTCATCATGCCAGGAACATTCCTCGACGGCCGGAAGGGACAGCACGCGATTCTTTATGCCCTCTCGGCGTTCCACCGACACCATTTCGAGCCCGATCGCGAATCGTACCGCGAGTTCACGCTGACGTTCGTCGGTATCGAGGACGACTGGTACTCCCGGCAGGTCGTCCGCCATCGAAAAATCCTCGGCGACCGCGTGATCCTCCATCCGAAGGTGACGCGCGAGGAATGCCTCGAATTCATTCGCGAGGCGAACGTGACGCTCTGCTACTCGCAGAGCGAGACGCTCCCTGTCTTCGTGGTCGAGGGAATGCTCGCCGGGCACCCGATCCTCCGTAACGACTGCTCGGGCGTCGAGGAACAGCTTGAGCCCGGCCGCAACGGACTTTTGCTCGATTCCGAGGACTTCTGGCAGGTGGTCGCCACGTTTGAACGTCTGCTCAACCGCTGGAAGACCAGCGACGATTGCCTCGCGGAGATGTCGGCCCGGTCGCACGCGATCGCGATGAAGCAACGATCGAACCGATACGAAACGCTGATCGACGGCCTTCGCTCGGCGCTTCTGGGCGATCCCGGACCGAGACTCCACCCCCGCCCCCACATTCTCCGCGATCGCTCCGAGGCAAACTTGCCGGCCGCCCAGCGTTAGGCTCGCTCGAAATGGGGACACGCTCTCGAAATGGAGACCGGCCCCTCCGCTGCGCACGGAGCCAGTCCCCGTTTCCAGACGATCCGTGAAGGAATTCGACCCTTCGACTCGAAAGCGGATCCGAGTGATCTTGCCTCGATGGGGCGGGTCGGCTATCTTGCGGCCCCTGCGTCCTCCGGACCCGCGATGGATCGCGATCCGCACCCACGAGACCCCACCGATCCACATGCTGGGTTCTGATGCACGGATACCTTGATGCCGTATGATCCAGGCCGACGAGGCGGTCTCGTCCGGTGACCTCGGCCCACCGATTCCTCACTTCCGTCGGTGAGCCAGGGCCACCTGACAACCCGCCTCGCAGGCTGGACACCATCATCGGGCTCCTCTGCATACCGGGACGCGCCAGGGACCTCGCGCAGGATCGTGCGAGGCCGATCGAATTCCGATGGAGCGAGGTGCGGTCGCCCATGATTCCCGACGACTGGCAGGAAGCAAAGCCGAACCGACTCGCCATCCTTCGGGCACGGATCGACCGAGCCCGGTCTCGATTCGTCGAGATCGCCCAATCCGACGGATTTTCCGCCGCAATGGCGAGGGCCACGCGCAAGCTCCGGCGAAAGCTCGCCGGGAAGGGCCGCTCCCTGCTCGCCCGGTTCGGACCCGATCGTTGCGCCTACTTCACACCACCGCCCACGCTCGACCCTTATGAGGCCTGGCAGCGCATCAACCGCGAGAACCCCAGGCGAAGGCGGAATCTCGACGCCGCGCGCAGGGCGGCCGGAAACACGCCCCGGTTCTCCATTCTCGTCCCGGTCTACAACCCTCCGCTCGACGCCTTCCGCGCGATGATTCAGAGCGTGCTCGCCCAGGCCGTCGACGACTGGGAACTTGTCCTCGTCGACGACGCGAGCCCCAACCCCAGCGTCCGCGACGAGCTGGCGTACTGGGCGGTGAAGGACCATCGGATTCGACCCGTCCATCGGTCCCAGAACGGGAACATCTCGGCCGCAACGAACGACGCCGCCAGGGCGGCCCGGGGCGAGTTCCTCGTCCTGCTCGACCACGACGACGCCCTGCACCCCGACGCCCTCGCCCATTTGTCGGTCTACCTCGACGACCATCCCGAGGTCGATCTGCTTTACACCGACGACGACAAGATCGACCTCGACGGCCGCCGGCACTCACCGCAATTCAAGCCCGACTGGTCGCCGGAATTACTCCTCGCGTTTTGCTACACGGCCCACCTGACGGCCGTCCGCCGCGAGCTTTACCATCGGGCGGGCGGGATGCGGCTCGGGTTCGAGGGGTCGCAGGACCACGACTTCTGGCTCCGGGCCTCCGAGGTCGCACGCGAGGTCGGGCACATTCCCCAGATTCTTTATCACTGGCGGATCGTCCCCGGCTCGACCGCGCTCTCGGGCCACTGCAAGCCCGCGAGTTTCGAGGCTGGACGGCTTGCCGTCGAGCAGGCGTTTCACCGTCGAGGGATCGCCGATTGCACGGTCGAACAGCCCGACTGGGCCCTCCGCGCCGGCTGCGCAATCTTCCGTCCGATCATGCCCGATGTCGGTCCCTCGGCCGCCATCTTGATCCCCAGCCGGAACCAGGGCGCCCGGCTCAAGGTCGCCGTTGACTCGCTCGCGAAGACAACCTATCAAAACTATCGGATCTACATTCTCGACAACGAGAGCGACGATCCCGGGACGCTCGAATACCTCGCCGCGCAGCCGCACCGCGTCTTGCGAATTCCCAACCCCGAGGGCCGGTTCAGCTTCGCGGCGATCAACAACACCGCGGCGTCGATGGTCGATGAGGATCTGCTCGTCTTCCTCAACGACGATACCGAAGTGATCGAGCCGCGATGGCTGAGCCAGATGGTGGGGTGGTCCCGGCTTGAGGGAGTGGGCGCGGTCGGCGCCCGGTTGCTCTTCCCCGATCGCCGGGTTCAGCACGCGGGGATCGTTCAGGGTATCCCAGAGGGTGTCGCCGGGCACGCATTCAAGTCTGTTCCGTGGTGGGATCCCGGACACCTGAACCAGTCTCGCGTGACCCGAGACGTCGCAGCCGTCACCGCCGCCTGCATGCTCACGCCCCGGAAATTGTTTCTTGAGATGGGCGGGTTCGACGAGGCGCGATTCGCCGTTGCGTACAACGACGTCGATTACGGCCACCGGCTCCGAGACGCCGGCCATCGCGTGGTCTACTGCGCCGAGGCCGAGTTGTACCATCACGAGGGAGCCTCGCGCGGGAAGTCGGGCGACCCCCGCGAGATGGCCGCGTACCGCCGGATTCACGGGCGGAGGGTCGATCCGTACTTCAGCCCGCACCTCGACCCCGAGAGCGAGGAGTTCCATCCGAGGCCCACGGTCGTCCCGGTCGGTCGGCGTCATGGGCCGGTGCCGATGCTCGCCGTGACGCACAACCTCAACTGGGAGGGCGCGCCCCGGATCGAGCTGGAGATCGTCCGCCGGCTCCAAGCGACTGGCCGGGTGAAGGTCGAGGTTCTCAGCCCGCTCGACGGACCACTACGATCGGAATACGAGGAACTCGGCATTCCGATCCGGGTCGAGCCCGACCTGGCCGGGATCACCGTTGGCGAGCCGCGAATGGATCTGTATCGCGAGCAGACGGCCCGGCTCGGCGGCTGGATCGCGGAGCGTGGATTCGAGGTTGTTCACGCCAACACACTTCGAACATTCTGGGCGATCGAGGCGGCGCGGCGGGCGGGGATCGCGTCGGTCTGGAGTGTCCACGAGAGCGAGCCCTGGCCATCGAGCTTCGACGACCTGCCGACGGATCTCGCCGCAGCGGCGCTCGGGTGTCTGGCGAATCCGTATCGGGTGATCTTCTCGGCGGTAAGTTCGTTACAGGTCTGGAAGGCGCTCGACACCAGCCGGAACTTCGGTCTGATCCGGTATGCGCACGACGTACCGAAGCTGGTCCAGCAGTTCCAGAGCGTCGATCGCGACGAGGCCCGGCGCGGGCTGGGGATCGGCGAGGATGAGGTTTGCGTCCTGCTGATGGGGACGGTCTGCGAGCGGAAGGGGCAGCACGATTTGATTCGCGCCTTCGCCGCGCTGCCGGAGGAAGTCGCGCGTCGGATGCGATGTTTCGTCGTCGGGGCGCGCGAGAGCATCCCGTATAGCCGGCGGATGGTCGCGATGGCGGCGGGCCTGCCGGAAGGGCGTCGCGATCGGTTCACGATCGTCCCCGAGACGGGCGACACACTGGGCTTCTGGCGGGCGGCGGACGTTTTTTGTTGCTCGTCGCGGGTTGAGAGCTATCCGCTGGTGACGATGGAGGCGATGGCGGCCGGGTTGCCGATCGTCACGACGCCCGTGTTTGGGATCGCCGAGCAGGTCCATCCCGACGTCAACGCCCGGATCTACCGGCCGGGGGACATCGCCGCGATGGCCGGGCATTTGACCGACCTCGTTCGGGATGCCGAGCTCCGCCGGTCGATGGCCGAGCGCTCGCCGCAGGTGCTTGGAAGCCTCGCCGATGACGCGAGGATGAACGACCTGTACTTGCGCGTGATCCTCGCGGCGGCCGAGAGCGCGCCGATGTTCCCGGCGAGCGAAGGTGCGGGACAGGGGCCAGGCGCTCGCGGTCGGAAGTGGTTCGCCGACGCGGCCTCGCGTCGGTCGCAGCGTACCGGGGCGCGGAGCCGGTCGGGGTATCCGGCCTGATCGATGGGTCGCGCGGCCACTCTCAGGTAGGGTGGGCATCGCTGGCGGTGCCCACCCTACAAACCGTGGCGATCCGCCCGCCACGACTGGCTCCGGCCGGGTCCTTCTTTTGCAGGAGCCGGCTCCAGCCGGCGATCTACGGCCGGGTCCATCTTTTGCAGGAGCCGGCTCCAGCCGGCGATCCACGCAGCACCTGATCCCACGGCCGATTCGGGGGCTGGAGCCCCCTCCTACAAAAGTCCCACGATATGGTCGAATTCTCTTTTGTAGGAGCCGGCTCCAGCCGACGATCCACGCAGCACCTGATCCCACGGCCGGTTCGGGGGCTGGAGCCCCCTCCTACAAAAGTCTCTGGTCTTCCTCACTCACTTATCGCGGCTGATCGAGCTGCCGCCGGCCAGGGCCGCCTGCGCGGCCGCGAGGCGGGCGATGGGGACCCGGAACGGCGAGCAGGACACGTAGTCCATCCCCACCTTGTGGCAGAAGGCCACGCTCTCCGGGTCGCCGCCGTGCTCGCCGCAGATGCCGACCTTCAGGTGCTGGCCGTGCTTCTCCTTGCGAGCCTTTCGGCCCCGCTCCACGCCCATCTCGATGAGCTGGCCGACGCCGCCGGCATCGATCGTCTGGAACGGGTCGACCGGAAGGATCTTCTCGTTCAGATAGGTTTGCATGAACCCGCGGATATCATCCCGCGAAAACCCGAAGGTCATCTGCGTCAGGTCGTTCGTGCCGAACGAGAAGAACTCGGCCTCCTCGGCAATCCGGTCGGCCGTCAGCGCGGCGCGGGGGACCTCGATCATCGTCCCGACCTGATACTCGACCGTCACGCCGGCCTTCTTCATCTGCTCCTCAGCGACGGCGATCGCCCGCTTCTTGAGGATGACCAGCTCCTCGATCGTTCCGACGAGCGGAATCATGATCTCGGGCAGGACGGTCTTCCCCTTCTTTTTCACGGCGATGGCCGCGTCGATGATGGCCCGGATCTGCATGTCGCCGATCTCGGGGTAGACGATCGGGAGGCGGCAGCCGCGGAAGCCGAGCATCGGGTTGAACTCGTGGAGCTGCTCGACCCGGGCGTGGACTCGCTTGATGTCGACACCGAGCTGGCTGGCGACCTCGGCCTGACCCTTCTCGTCGTGCGGGAGGAACTCGTGGAGCGGGGGGTCCAGCAGGCGGATGGTGACCGGGAGACCGTCCATCGCCTCGAAGATCCCGATGAAATCCCCGCGCTGGAAGGGCTCGAGCTCGGCGAGAGCGGCCTTGCGGCCCGCCTCGTCGTCGGCAAGGATCATCTTCCGCATCGCGACGATCCGCTCGTCGCCGAAGAACATGTGCTCGGTCCGGCAGAGGCCGATCCCCTCGGCGCCGAACTCGCGGGCCTTGGCGGAATCCTTGGGGGTGTCGGCGTTGGTGCGGACCTTGAGGGTCCGGACCTTGTCGGCCCATTCCATCAGGATGGCGAAGTCGCCGGAGATCGAGGGGGCGACGGTGGGGACCTGTCCGATCATCACGTCGCCGGTGGTTCCGTCGATGGTGAGGAAGTCGCCGGCCTTGACGGTCTTGCCGCCGATGGTGATCTGGCCGGCCTTCTCGTCGATCCGGATGGCGTCGCAGCCGACGATGCACGGTTTGCCCCAGCCTCGGGCGACGACCGCCGCGTGGCTGGCCTTGCCGCCGGTCGCGGTGAGGATGCCGCGGGCGAGGTGCATTCCGGCGACGTCCTCGGGGCTGGTCTCCTTGCGGACGAGCAGGATGGGGTCGTTCGGGTGGGCGGCGTGGTGCTCGACGACCGCCTCGGCCGAGAGCAG
Organism: Planctomycetales bacterium; assembly: GCA_027435495.1. Lineage (GTDB taxonomy): Bacteria > Planctomycetota > Planctomycetia > Isosphaerales > Isosphaeraceae > JAKAUH01. Next base: position 3,748 of record DAHZZC010000903.1, on the reverse strand, counting down.
GACCTTGCCGCTCGCGGCACCCGGGCTGGCGGCGATCCCGCGGGCGACGGGGTCTTTCTTGGCCTTCGGATCGAGCTGCGGGAGGAGGAGGTGGTTCAGGCCATCGGGACTCACCCGCTTGATCGCGGTCTTCTGGTCGATCAATCCTTCCTTGACCATCTCGACGGCCGTGCGAACGGCCGCGGTCCCGGTCCGCTTTCCGGTCCGGGTCTGGAGCATGTAGAGGGTGCCGTCCTCGATGGTGAACTCGATGTCCTGCATTTCCTTGTAATGCTTCTCGAGCTTCTTGCGGATGTCGAGGAGCTGAGCGTAGACCTTCGGCATGTCGCGCTCGAGGTCGCTGATGGGCTCGGGGGTCCGGATGCCGGCGACGACGTCCTCGCCCTGGGCGTTGATCAGGTAGTCGCCGAAGAAGACGTTCTCGCCGGTGTTCGGGTCGCGCGTGAAGGCGACGCCGGTCCCCGAGTTGTTCCCGGTGTTGCCGAAGACCATCGCCTGGACGTTGACCGCGGTCCCCTTCAGGCCGCTGATCCGCTCGATCCGGCGATACTCGACGGCCTTCTTGCCCATCCAGCTATTGAAGACGGCCATGATGGCCTTCCAGAGCTGGTCCCGCGGGTCCTGCGGGAACGGAGCCTTGACGTGCTTCTCGTAGACGGCCTTGTATCGCTTGACCAGCTCCTTGAGGTCATCGGCGCCGAGGTCGGTGTCGAGCTTGACCCCGCGCTCCTTCTTGAGCGAGTCGAGTTCGTGCTCGAAGGCCTCGTGCTCGACGCCCATCGCGGTCGAGCCGAACATATCGATGAGGCGACGATAACCGTCATAGGCGAAGCGAACGTTGCCGGTCTTCTTCGCGAGGCCCTCGACCGAGGCGTCGGTGAGGCCCAGGTTGAGGATCGTGTTCATCATCCCGGGCATCGAGAGCGCGGCACCCGATCGGACGGAGACGAGCAACGGATCCGAGGGATCGCCGAACTTCTTGCCGACGGCCTCTTCCATGCGAGCGAGGGCCGAGTCGACCTGCGGGCGGACTTCCTCGGGGAGCTTGCGATCGCGCTCGTAGTAGGTGCCGCAGACCTCGGTGGTGATGGTGAAGCCCGGAGGGACGGGGATGCCGATGAGGCTCATCTCGGCGAGGTTGGCGCCCTTGCCGCCCAGGAGCTCCTTCATGTCGGCCCGGCCCTCCGCCGAGCCCCCGCCGAAGGAATAGACGTATTTCTCAGTGCTGGCCATCGGTGTCGCTAACTCCTGGTGCCGTTCGAGCCGTACCGCCTGCGATGAGTCTCGATCTGGGGCCCCGCCCTGGCGCACGACCGGGCGAGGACGACCGCTCCGGTTGCGATCGCTCCTAATGGTATGGAATACCGAACGTTATCGATTCGCGGCCGGATCGTCAAGCATCCGCCCGCGGCGCGGAACGAGGGGGATCTCCGAAGCAGTTCTCGCCCGGATGGATCGCCGGGAGCCTGTCGGGGCGGGATTCCCCGATGGAGGATCATCGGAAGTGCCGAGAGGGAAATTGGATGGCGGACTGTAACGCGGAGGCGCTCCTTGCGACCAACTCTCCGTCGGACGCGATCGTCCGGCCCGCTGAAGAGTCTCGGTCCTGCACCCCTTCATGGAGCGATTGACCAATGACCTGTCTCACTCCGCGTTTCCCGGCGATGGTGGCCCTTCTGGCCGCCGCGACGTTGACGGCCGCGCCTGCCCTCGCCGGGGAGATCCGCGTCACGGTGACGAACGACCAGCCGAACGGAGGCTTCACCCTGGCTCCGATCTGGCTGGCCGTCCAGGACGGCTCGTTCTCGGCGTTCACGCCGGGGCTCTCGGCCAGTTCGCAGATCACCACGCTGGCACAGTTCGGCAATACCGCGCCCCTCTCGGCGCAATTCGAGGCGGCGAACGCCGGTGTCGACACGACCTTGAAATCCGGCCAATCGTTGCCCCAGTTTCTTCCTGGGCAGTCGAATTCGACGACGATCGACGTGACGAATCCGACCCTCGACCGTTACCTGAGCTTTGCCGGGATGGTGGTTCCCTCGAACGACTTTTTCCTCGGGAACGCGACGCCGCTGGCGCTTTTCAACGCCGACGGCAGCTTCAAGGGTCCGATGACCATCTCGATCTATGGCTCGAACATCTGGGATTCCGGGACCGAGGCCCAGAGCCTGACGACGGGCCTGACCTTCATTGCCGGCCAGACGCCTGGCAGCGGGACGCAGATTAGCGGAGGGACGATCACCTCGCTTTTCAGCGAACCAACCGCGTCGGACTTCCTGGGTGGGATCATCGGCAAGACCACGGCGGCCGGCTACACGATTTCGGACGTACCGACGAGCGGCGACCTGCTCGCCACGATCACGATTTCGAGCGTTCCCGAACCGGGCTCGCTGGTCCTGCTCGGCCTGGGCGTGGCCGGAATGTTCGGCGCCCGACGGCTTCGCCGGCCTCGGCCGACCGGAAACGTCGTGACGGACCCGACGTTCTTCATCCGCTAGAGGAGGGCCGTCTCCTCGGGGTGGCCGAGCATCAGGTTCAGGTTCTGCACCGCGACTCCCGCCGCCCCCTTGATCAGGTTGTCCAGGCAGGCCAGCACCAGGATTCGGCCGCGGACCACGCGAACCGTGATGTCGCAGAAGTTCGTGTGTGCCGAGTCCTTGGTCGATGGCAGATGACCGACCACGCGGACGAACGGGCTTCTGGCATAGAAGGACCGATACAGCTCGATCAGGTCGTGCTCGACGGCCGTCCCCTTCGGGACGGCATAGATCGTCGCGAAGATCCCGCGGTCCATCGGGACCAGGTGCGGCGTGAAAATCACCTCCACCGGATCGCCCGGCGAACCGACCTCGGTGAGCACCTGGTCGATTTCCGGCGTGTGGCGATGGCGGCCGACCCCGTACGCCGAGAGGCTCTCGTTGCACTCGGGGAAATGATAAGGCTGTTTCGGCGATCGACCCGCGCCCGAGACGCCACTCTTGGCATCGATCACGATCCCCCGGCGCTCGATGAGGTTCTCGGCGACGAGCGGGGCCAGTGCCAGGATGCTGGTGGAGGTGTAGCAGCCGGGGTTGGCGATCAGGTCGGCCAGCGGGATTCGCTCCCGGAACAGTTCGGGCAGGCCGTAGACGGCTGCCTTCAGGCCATCGGCGTCGGTGTGGGGGTGTCCGTACCAGTCGGCGTAGACCTGGGCGTCCTTCAGCCGGTAATCGGCGCTCAGGTCGATCACCCGGACGCCCCGTCGGCGGAGGTCGGGCGTGATTTCCAGGCTCGCCGTGTGCGGCAGCGCGAGGAAGGCGATCGACGCCTTCTCGGCGATTCGGTCGGCGTCGAACGGCTCGCAGGCCAGGTCGATCCGACGCGCCAGGCTCGGGTGGAGGGTCTCTAACCGAGGCGACTCATCCTGCCGGGACGTGGCCGCCGCGATCCGCACCGCCGGATGGTTCAGCAGGAGCCGGATCAATTCCCGCGCCGCATATCCCGAAGCTCCCACGATCGCCACGCCCGTTCTCGACATCGATGATCTCCCCCGACTTCGCGGAGCGAACAACCCGGCCCGCGAAGGCCGCGGGACGATTCGATCCTCATCTTATCGCGATTTCCCGGATTTCAAGCGGAGGGACGGCGGCGGAGCGCGGCGGCCAGTCCGCAGAGGACCCAGGCGGACCAGCCGACGATCGCGATGGCCAGCCCCTCGCGAAGGTCGGCCGGGTCGTAGGTCAGGCGGAGGGTCCACCGCCCGGGCGCC
>DAHZZC010000902.1 GCA_027435495.1 Planctomycetales bacterium | reverse complement strand
CTCCCGAGCCGGACGAAGCCACAGGTATCGCGAGGATCGCCGGCTGGAGCCGGCTCCTTCTATGAACGCAGTTCATCCAATGGGGATGAAAAGCATGGAGGCGTTCATCCCCATCTACAAGGGTTCTCGCCAGATCGATCGCCCTGGGTGGCAGCAACTGCTTCTGTAGGAGGGAGCTCCAGCTCCCGAGCCGGACGAAGCCACAGCTATCGCGAGGATCGCCGGCTGGAGCCGGCTCCTTCTATGAACGCAGTTCATCCAATGGGGATGAAAAGCATGGAGGCGTTCATCCCCATCTACATGAAGACCCATCAGACACCATCACCGGACGTGTGAATCAGTCCCGCCGCAGCGGCCGGGCGATCGCCAGGTAGGCGAACAGGTCGCGGATCTCAAGGGGTGCCAGAGGGTCGAGTTGGCCCTCGGGCATCATCGAGACGCTCGACGGCTTGATCGCCTCGACGTCCTCGCGCGGGATTGTCACCCGATCGGTGGCCGTCTGGATCACCAGGCCGGCGGGTGTCTGCTCGCGGACGATCCCCGAGATCAGTCGGCCGTCGACCGTTGCTACGGTCGTCATCGTGTAATCCTTTCCGACGCTGGCGCTCGGGTCGAGCACGTTTTGCAGGATGTAATCGGGATTAGCACGGTCGGAGCCGGTCAGGTCGGGGCCGAGGTCGCCGCCCTCGCCATACAGCCTGTGGCACTGACCGCACATCCGCCCGAAGAGCAGGCGGCCACGGCCGAGGTTCGCCGGCGGCAGACGGCGATCGGCCAGGATCGCGTGGTATTTCGCGATCAGAGGGGCCTTGTCCCGGGCCGTCGGCCGGAGCGATCCCCAGGCCTTCTCCATCGCCTCCGTCAACTTCCCGTCGCCGAACGCCAGAACCTGGCGGGCGATCGTCGTGCTGACGTCGCGCCGGGGGATCGTTCCCGAGTCGATCGCCTCGATCATCGCCCGAGCCCAGGCCGGTCGCGAGGCCAGGGTCGCGATCGCGTCGTCTCGCTCGGCGGGGGTGAGGTTCGGATAACGCTTGAGGAGCGTCGCGGGCGTCTTCGGGTCGTTGAAAGCGGCCAGAGCGCGGATCGCCGGGGCCCGCATCGCCTCGTCGTCGAGTAGCCGGAAGAGGACCGGCGGCAGCCCCGCCGCCCGGCGATCGACCAGGTTCCGCATCGCGAATTGCCGGGAGCTCACATCCGCGCCCCGATCCTCGACGATTGCTCGCAGCCCCGCCTCGGCGGCCGGATCGCCGAACAGCAGCCCCAGCGCTGCGAGCTTCGCGCGGATCTCGGCATCCCCCTTCGCGACCATCGGCTTCGGGATGTCTGGCCACCATTTTGGCATTTCGACCCGCTTCCGGCCGGCGACCGCTTCCAGGACCCCATCGAGGATCGAGCGCGGGATGGACGGTGAGGATTCGAGACCGGCTTCGGAGATCGCCCCCAGGACGGCCGGCATCATGGCCCCGAGATCCTTTTCCACCATACGTCGGGCAAGGAACCGATGGAGCCTCGCGTTCCGGGAATGCATCAACCGGCCCCACGCCCGGAACGGATCAGCCGCGACCAATGGCTCGACACCATACCAGATCAGCCGGGTTTGATCGGCGTCGAGGTCGGCCGGGGCACCGTTGAACAGGCCCATGGCCATCTCCCATCGCTTCTCCACCGGGATGCGCTGCATCGCCGAGGCGAGGTAGAGCCGGACGAGCGGGCTGCGCTCGCCGCTCGGGCCATCGTAGGCCATCGCCGAGAGCCGACCGATCGCCGTGTCCGATGGCCGGCCGTCGTCGACCAGGAGCCGGACGGACCAGGCGCGGATCTCGGGGCTCGGGTCGCCGAGCCGTTGGAGCCGGGCCGGCTCGTCAAGACCGCCGGTCGCGTGCAGGGTCCAGAGGGCTCGGAGCCGGTGGCGGACGTCTGTGTCGTCATCGAGCATCTCGCGGAGGATCTGATGGGCGGGGCCGAGGTCCTGACCCGCGGCGGCCCGTTCCTGGAGGATTCGGCGCGCGGTTCGGACGTACCATTCGTTGGGGTGGGACTGGAATCGGGCCAGTTCTCGATCGGAGCGGAGCGCGAGATCGACCTTCACCGGCTTCGGATCGCCGAAGGTGACCTTGAAAATCCGGCCGGTTTCGCGATGGGCGTTGTCGGCGTCGTTCTCGTGGCACTCGCCGATGTCGGACCAGTCCGTGACGTAGACGCCGCCATCGGGGCCGTACTTCAGCTCCAGGCCGCGGAACCACGAGTCGGACGACCGGAGAAAATCGGGCTCGTGACGGCCGACAATCCGGGCGCCGTCGTCGAGCCGGACGAGGCGGTCGTTGTTCACGCGATGGCCGTGGATGTTGACGGTGAAGAGGGTGTCGCGATACTTCGCGGGCCAGTTGTCGGCCAGGTAGATCATTCCGCCAACGTGGGCATGGCCGCCGCCGAGGTCCTCATTCAGGGCGTTCCCCTCGCGGGCGTCCTGCCACTTGCCGCCGGCCCAGTGCAGGTGGTCGGCACAGGTGGCCATCAACTCGTAAAGATGCGGGTTGAAGTCCTGGCCGTACATCCGATCGAAGTGGGCGCCCGGGGTCACCCGGAACAGGTGGGCGATCACGCAGTTGGTGATGAACGCCTCGCCGCGGTCGTCGAAGTCGAGGCCCCAGGGGTTGGTCGTCCCGTGCGCGACGACCTCGAAGACCTCACGGGTCGGGTGGTATCGCCAGACGCCGCAGTTCATCGCCACGCGCTTCGAATCGGGCGTTCCGGGCTTGCCGACGAGTGCGGTCGAGAGGATCCCGTGGCAACCCCAGAGCCATCCGTCAGGGCCCCATTTCAGGGCGTTGAAGAGGTTGTGCTGGGCCTTCACGTTCCAGCCGTCGAGCTTGACGACCGGCGGGCCGTCGGGTTGATCGTCGCCGTTGCGGTCGGGGAAGAAGAGCAGGTTCGGCGTGGCGCAGACCCAGACGCCCCCGTATCCGAGCTCGATCCCGGTGTAGTTGGTCCCCTTGTCGAAGAAGACGGTCCGGCGATCGAACCGGCCGTCGCCGTTGGTGTCCTCGAAGATGAGGATGCGGTCCTGGCCGGTCGGGCCGCCGAGCCAGATTGGGTAGGCGCGGTTCTCGACGACCCAGAGCCGGCCGCGAGCGTCGAGGGCCATCGCGATCGGCTGAACGACGTCGGGCTCGGCGGCGCAGAGGGCGGCCTTGAAGCCGGGAGGCAAGGTCAGCCGGTTGACAGCCTCCGCTGGTGACGCCGGTAACTTCGAGGGTTCGCCCGCCCTGGCCGGTCGCGGGACCATGCCGATCATCAACGCCGCCGCCACCCAGCCGAACCTGCGCGCATATTCCAAGATCATCTCGCCTGGCTCCTATCGACGCGAACCGCACGACGACCCTCGCGACCCGACGGGGCCACGATCGTAAGATAACGGCCGGGTCGACGGGGAACCAGCGGGGACCGCGCGGTGTCCGATGCCCGGATCGGGGGCCGATCACCAGGGGAGAGGCGCGATCGTGAACGATGCGGATGACCGGCGCGAGATCCTGTTCCGGCGCGTGCAGGCCGCTTACGAGGCAGGCGCCCCCGCGCTGACGGTCCTGAGGGCG
>DAHZZC010000901.1 GCA_027435495.1 Planctomycetales bacterium | reverse complement strand
CGCGATCAGCAGGAAGTCGGGACCGGCGAGCTGGGTCTGGCGGGCGATGGCGCGCTGGTTCCAGGTGCCGGCCCCGCAGTCGCCGAAGATGGCGAACCGGTGGGGCTGACCGGGCGGTCTCGGTGCTCGGCCCTCACCGTGATCGACGACCTCGCCGTCGCGACGGACCCGCCAGTCAATCGCCGAGCCAGGCGGCAGGCCATCAAGATCGGCCCGGTAGACCCGGTGCGGCAGCACCCCCCGGGCGGCAATCCGCCGCCAACCGGGTGTGGGCGAGGTTCGCCATTCCTCGCCGTGACCCTGGGGACGAAATTCGAGGGACCAGTCGGCGTCGACGTCGGGTGTGTGCCAGAGCATCCGCGACGACCGGGGCGTCGGCGCAGGCCCGAGTTGCCGGTACGGGCGGACCAGAAAACCGCCCGGCAGAACTCGGGATTCCTCGGCGAACTCGTCGCCCCCAAACTCGCCGCATCGCTGAGCCCCCCAGCCGATCGCCAGCAACAAAAGCAGGGGGACCGCGATCCGCCTTTGCCGCGGTCGCATCTCGTCGGGGGTCCTCGATCAGGGGGAGCGTCGGGTGGGTGGGTTCCATCGGGCGGCGACCGCCCGTGATCGAATCTATCGGAGTCGGACCAGAATCGGATAGGCCGATCCCCGCGAGATCACCGGGGATCGTCATCCGAAAGCAAATTTCCCATCAGCGGGCTCGATCCGCCGCGACCCGGCGTCGCGTGAGCACCTGCCACGCCCCAGCCCCGGCCATCGCCGCCCAGACCAGCATCGAAAACGGCTCGGGCGCCACCGTCGTCCCGCCACCACTCCCCCCCTGCTCCGTCAGCGGCGTCCCGCCGCCCGAGACCGACGTCGAACTCGACGTCGAAGTCGAGGACGACGACCCAGCGGCCGACGCCGAGGACGAACTCGACGTCGAGGTGGAGGCCGACGAACCCGAACTCGACGTCCCCGATACCAGCTTGTCGAAGCTGATCGTGAACGGCGACGATCCCGAACTGTACGGTTGCAAGGTCGAGGGGTTGTACGCCGTGAACTGAATGCCCGACCCACCGTTGGCGATCGCCGCGTCGTAAACCGCCTTGTCGAAGGTCAGGGTGAAGCCGATGCTCTCACCCTTGGTCAACCCCTGACCGTAGAAGCTCAGACCGAGCGCCTGCTGCGTGATCGGCGAGCCGTTCGCGGGGATGTTCCCCACGTAAACCGAAACCTCATTGGGGTTGTTTGCGTAGTAACCGCTCGTCGAGCCGCCGGTATCCGCGGCAATGGCGAGCGGACCGCTATTGCTGCTCGACGGCGGCGTGACAATCGAGACCGGCGAAACCATCGCCAGCATCTCGGGAGTCGGCGGGTTGGCCGAGCCCTGGCCCGGCGGCGAGCCGGAGACCGGGCTAAAACTCTGGTTGACCTTCAGGGTGTATTCCAGGGTCACCGTCTGGGTGTTGTTCGTGTTGGAGTTGCTCGTCAGTGTGTCGGCGCGGGAGGACGGCGGGACGGCGCCCAGCCCGATGGCCAGGGCGGCCGACAGCACAATCAATGGGGCGGGGCAACGACGGAACACGGCGGGTCTCCTCCTTGAACGTTCGGCCAGGAACGGGAATTCCTCGGTTCTTGCGGGGCGTCCCTTCGCTCAGTCTTCATTCCCACGACTTCGGCCCAGGTGATCCGACCTTCTCATGGTGAGTCCTTCAACGGCTCTCCGACTCAAATCGTCAGGGTCGGCTCTTCCAACGGTTCCTTGCTCATCAGCCGGGTCGTCGTCCTGCTTCTCGATCGATCGTAGTCTGATGTCCATGCTCGCACCCATCCCTGGGCCGAGACATCCGGGATTCCACGGATCGACCGTCCCCCCGCCTGGCCGGCCATCGGGCGATACCGACGCGGCGGAGAATCTCAATCCCGAGAATCTGGCAAATCAGGAGGGGTCAAGCTTGAGCGACTCTCTGGTTCATCGAGGGCCGCATTGTGCGACGACCCTCAAAATCGGTCAAGCTGGATTTTTCGCCCCGATCGGCCGACCCGAGAACAGGACGGACCGCCTCACCCCGATAAAATGAAAGGATCCCTCAGGACTCCGCGTTGTCCCGATTCCCGAGGCTCGCGCGAATAGGAAGGATTGGTCCATCGTCTAGGAGACCAGGTGAACGCATGCCCGAGGCCCCGACGACCGCCGTGGCGATGCCTGATGAACTGCTGGTCAGCCGCGCCCGGTCCGGGGACCAGGCGGCCTCCGCCGAGTTGTTCCGTCGGCATCGAGACGGCGCTTACCGACTGGCCTATCGGCAGTTAGGTAACGAGCACGATGCCCTGGACGTGGTCCAGGAATCCATGATCAAGGCCTTTGGAGCTCTCTCGGATTTCGACGGGAGGAGCGGCTTCCGAACCTGGCTGATGCGGATCGTGGTCAACACCGCCCTCGACTGGGGCCGCCGCCGGAATCGCCGGGCGACCCTCCAGCTCGGCGACGGAACCGGCGCATCGGCCGATATCCCCGAGCCAGCCGACGGGGACGACCCGGCCCACGGATTGCAACGCGAGGACCTCCGAAGGGCCCTCGACCGCGCCCTCGACCGACTGACCCCCGCACTCCGGAGTACCTTCGTCCTGTTCGCCGAATCGGGATTGAGTTATAAAGAAATTGCCGAGGCGCTGGGAATCCCCGTGGGAACCGTGATGAGCCGCATCCACTCCGCCCGCGAGAAGCTCCAGGCCGACCTGGATTGGGACCGGCTCAGCGACATGCTCTGATCACAAACCCGCTGAAACCAAACCTTCTGGTTCATCGGGAGGGCAGGCCCGGTTGCGGTTGAGAAAACGGCTCGGCGCGAGCCTCGTACTCCCGGCTCCCGTTTTGAACAGCATGGGCAAACTCGTGAACGAAGGGAAGGTGGGCCAGGCCCACCGCAGATCGGCGAAGGACGCCGGGCGAGTCCTGGAAATCGAGATCAGGAAGGCAAACGATGCGATGCGATGAGGTCATTCTCGAACTGGCCGTCCCGTCGGCCGACCACGACCCGGCCGTGATGGCCGAGCACTTGGCCGGCTGCGAGGCGTGCGCCGAGTGGGCCCGGCGCGCCGAGCGCCTCGATCGCCTCTGGGACGCGACCCGCCCGACCGAGCCCACGCCTGCGGCCTGGAACGCCGTCTGGTCGAACATCGCCGAGGGGCTGGCCGCTCGAGAGACGCACCCCGTCTCGACCACACCAACGCCGCCGATCGTCATGCCCGCCCGACGCCCGACCCCTGGCCGATGGATCACGGCGGTGGCGCTGGTCGGCCTGGCGCAGGCGGCGGCGATACTGGTCGCGCTGGGGCTGGCCTGGCGAGCGCCCTCGGATTCGCCCGAAGCCCGGCTGGCGGAACGCGATCGCTCGATCCGAACCGAGCCGACGGCAATCCGATCGGAGCACCTGGTGGACCCGGTCGTGGACATCGAGGCCGGCGGCCTGATGGTGATCCGCTTCGACCGCAAATCGAGCCGGCTCGAGGACCGGACCCCGGCCGAGATGAACGTCGGCGCCGACATCGGCATGGAAATGACCAACGCGATGGAGTCGATCGCCACGCCGCAGATGGCGGCGCGCTGAGGGGGATCCCTCCCGGATCCCAAATTCCGGATTCCGAATTCCAGATAAATGCAGGCCCGGAAATCCACCTGGCCCTCGATTCGGGAAGACGGGATCTCCTCGATTGTCCGGAGACGGGTCGGGACGGGACGGTGGATTCCCTCGATTTTCGGGAATCTTGAATCCGACACGGAGATCCTTCTTGATCACCACGGGGATCGGGGCGGAGGGACGTCGATGAACCTCTCGCGGCGATGGGCGATGCGGACCGGTCTGACGATGGCCGGACTGATCTTCGGCGCGACGGCGATGGTTGGGTTCGGGATGCGTCCGACGCGGGCGGGCGCCGGTGTCGGGGCCGACCCCCGCGGCGAGGTGGTCCGACACGTCACGGTCTTCGCGATTCTGGCGACGCCCGATCGAGCGAAGTCGGTGGACCACCGGCTCTCCACGATCCAGAAATACCTGGGCGAGTTGCTGCCAGATCACGGGTTCAAGTTGCTGGATGTGAAGTCGGCCCGGATCGTGGCGGGCGAGTCGATCGACTCTCGGCTGACGCACGGCTACTCGGTCGAGACGACGCTGCTTCGCCCGATCGACGAGGACGGCAAGGTGAAGCTCCGCTGCGAGCTGGACCTCGACGGCGAACGCCAGTTCTCGGCGACGATCCGGGCTCCGCTGAATCAGCTTTTCTTCTGCGAGCGTCCGTACCTGACGGACGGTTCCAGGCTGCTGATCGGCCTCGCGGCCCGCGAGTTCTGATCGCCCTGGGAGGGGATAAGGTGTCGGGAACCGTTATACAAGATGGAGCGGTTCGATCGTCTCGGTGCCGCCGCCGGACGGTCTCCCGTCGCTAGCAGATGACGAATCGGTTCTCGACCCCTTTGTTCGCGACCCCTTTGTTCGCGACCCCTTTGTTCCCGCCACGGCGGCAAGAAAGCCTGACCGACTTGAGCTTCTTTTTCGCTGGCGTCATAGAAATCAAGGATGATCCCCTTGCCGAGCCTCTGATCTTACAGAAAGAGAATAAAGCGGCCATCCTTGCCCACAACACCGGCAACGCCGTTGCCGGAACTCTTCGCGGAACCGGGCGATCCCGAAGGCACACCCTCGACATCATAGATCTGCCACCCCGTTTGGCCGTCAAGCTTCCAGGCCACGAGCGTACTCCCGTCGGGAGCACTCAGGGTGAGCAGGCCGGTCCTCATGCCCGACCTTCCGGGCGTCTTGATTTCCGCAGGAGGTAATGGCTGACCCTTGCCGTCCAGGCGGGCGAAGGCGATTTGGCCCTTTGTCGGCCAGACCGCCACGAATCCCCCTCGATCTCGAACGACCGCGAAATAGGTCATAGGACATGCGTCGATCTTCCACAGAGTCCGGCTGAGCCGCTTCCTCGTCATCTGACCTCGTTCCTGGTCCCACAGGACGAGATACATGTCTCGCTCGTTATTCGTCTCCTCGCGATAAAGCATGGCCAACTTGCCGTCCTCGCCGTAGGCGGCACTCGTGGTGCAGCAATTGCAGGGATTCCATCGCGTATTGATTTCGATGAAAGGCTCGAACGAATCTCCGTTGTTGTGCGAGACGTTGGCGTAGAGTTTGTCCGACAGCCAGCACGCGGTGACATTTCCCTTGTCGTCCGCCGCCAGGGAGAAGCCCTCACTTGGCTTCCGATTGATGTTCCGCACGGGCGAGAAGGCAGCCTCTCCGGGGTCGAGGCTCGCGTAGAAGTACCCCCAATCGACCTGGGGCAGCTTGAGTTTCCAGGCGTTCGTGCCCATCGCCACGTGGATACGGCCGCCCTTGCCCACGGCCATGTCCCAGGCGGAATACTCCAAACCCTTCATCCGCGGCCCCTCGCCAACGACCGAGATGGGCGAGCCAAACGTCAGCCCGCCATCCGAGGATTTTGTGTATTTGGGGCCGTCATTTGAGTCATAGAGGAGATGAATCGTCCCCTCCTTGTCGGTCCTGGCCACCACGGGCTTTCCACCATCGGGGACAGATACCGTCCTCACCTTGCTGGCCCCGTCGTCGGCAGATGTCCCCGGAGGGCCGAAGAACAACGTGCTCACGAGGGCCAGGGCCGATCCGGCCTGTTGGATCGTCATCGGAGATCCTCTCGATGGTCTGCGGGATGCCACTCAGGAAAGTCGAACGCAGTTTACCATTCTAACCAGTCAGCGAATTCCTGGCTTCCCACGGGAGGGGATCAGGTCTCGGGAGTGGAGAAGGTGTCGGGAACCGTTATTCAAGATCGAGGGGACGATCGTCTCGGTTCCGCTGCCGGACGGGCTCCCGTCGCTAGCAGATGACGAATCGGTTCCCGACCGTTGTTCCGACCCAAAACGAGACGCCTACCCCGGTCTCCAAAATCGCCACATTTTTTCTGGCCTTCCTGCCTTGATTTCGTTCTACTGGCTTCCACTGCGAGACACGCTCTGTTTCAAGAGATCAATCGAGGAAATCTTCAACAGCGAAGAGTCCTTCCGTCGGATCGGCGGGCGGGCGGTGCGC
>DAHZZC010000900.1 GCA_027435495.1 Planctomycetales bacterium | reverse complement strand
GACGGCGCTCGAGGTGCTGCGTCCCCTCATCTCCTGACCGGTGGAAGCGACGTTGCGCGGGACAATCACGGCCTACCTGCAACTGGTCCGGTTGCCGAACGTGTTGACGGCCGCCGCGGATAGCCTGGCGGGGTGGCTGCTGGTCGGCGGCGCGCTCGCCGAGTGGGATCGATGGTTGCCGATGGCGATCGCGTCGATGATCCTCTACGCGGCCGGGACGGCGCTCAACGACGTTTTTGACATGGAGATCGATCGCGAGGAGCGCCCGGGTCGACCGCTCCCGTCGGGTCGGGCCTCGTATCGGGCGGCGGCGATGTTCGGCGGGATGGGGCTTGGCCTCGCGCCCGCGATCGCCGGGGCGAGCGGCTCGGCGATCACCGCCTCTGTGGCGGCGGTGCTGGCGATGGTCATTTTCGCGTACGACGTGCAGGTGAAGCGGACGTATCTCGGCCCCGTTTTCATGGGGGCGTGCCGCGGGTTGAACCTGCTGATGGGGATGTCGTCCGCGCCGGAAATGGGCGGTCCAGCCGCCTGGGCGTCAGCCGCCGCGTATGGGGTTTTCGTCGCCGGGATCACGGTCATCAGCCGATCGGAGACTCACGAGGGCGAGCGGCGGGGGGTGGTCGGCGGGCTGGCGATCCTCGACCTTGCCCTGCTTGGCCTCGCCGCCTCGGCGATCTCGCATCGGCGATTCCCCGAGGTGATGACCGGCGATCCACCTGCGCTGATCGCAGGGCTGATCGTGATCGGGCTGATCGCCGCGTTGGTGAACCGGGCGGCGGTTCTGGCGATCCGCGACCCGCGGCCGAGGACCATCCAGCGGACCGTGAAGACGGGCATTCTGAGCCTGGTCTGGCTGAACGTCGGGCTGGTCGCGGCTGTTCGCGGGATCGAGCCGGCGATGGCTCTCGCGGTCCTCTGGGTGCCGGCCTATCTGCTCGGACGATGGCTCTACTCGACCTGACGGCCGATCTCGATGGCCGGGATCCCAGGCGTGTGCGATAATCCGGATGTTGGCGATGCCCGATCGTCCTCGAGGGACACGACGATCATGTCCACCGCACGAATTCCTGGCCGCAAACGCGTGATCGAGTACCCCGAGACCGACGGGAAGCCGATGGCCGAGAACACGTTGCAGTTCGAATGGATTGTGACGGTGAAGGAGGGCCTCGACGCGCTTTACCGCGAAGTCCCCCTGGTTTTCGTGGCCGGCGACCTGTTCTGGTATCCGATCGAGGGGGACAACCGGACCCGTCTCGCGCCCGATACGATGGTCGTCTTCGGCCGTCCCAAGGGCCATCGACGTTCGTACCTGCAATGGCTCGAAGACGGGATCGCGCCCCAGGTCGTCTTCGCGATCCTCTCGCCCAGCAACCGCCCGGCCGAGATGCAGCACAAGTTCGAACTCTATGAGAAGTTCGGGGTCGAGGAATACTACATCTACGATCCGGACTCCGGTCTTCTCGAAGGATACCGCCGCCGCGCTGGGGCTCTGAAGAAGATCCGAGATATGGCCGGATTCGTCAGCCCCCGGCTCGGCATCCGGTTTGAACCGGGCGAAGGCCCCGACAACCTCGTGATCGTCAGGCCCGACGGCGAGCCGTTCAAGACCTTCCAGGAGGTTGACGACGAGCGAAGGGAACTGGCCCGGCAGCGGAACGAACTGGTTCGCGAGCGTGATGAGGTTTCACGTCAGCGTGATCAGGAGGCCGAGCGGGCGGCGCGTTACCTGGCGAAATTGCGTGAGCTCGGCATCGAGCCAGATTGATCGCGTGCCTGGAGGATCGATGCGGCTTGGATACAGATCG
>DAHZZC010000899.1 GCA_027435495.1 Planctomycetales bacterium | reverse complement strand
GTCCTGTACGACACGCCCGACCGGATTCAGCACCTCTTCTGGCGGTACAGCGAGCCCGACCACCCCGCCAACCGAGGAAACGCGCCCGACCCCACGTTCGCCGGAGTGATCGACGACGCCTACCGCCGCTCCGACGCGATTGTGGGCGAGGCGCTCGCGTACGCCGACGACAAAACGCTGGTCGTCGCGCTCTCGGATCACGGCTTCAACAGCTTCCGACGGGGCGTGGATCTGAACAAATGCCTGCTCGATCGCGGATACCTGGCGCTCAGGCCGGGTGTCGAGCCGGGCGAGGGTGCCGGCGATTTGCTCCGACAGGTGGACTGGTCGCGAACGCGGGCGTACGCGGTCGGGCTGAGCGGGATTTACCTGAACATCCGGGGACGCGAGGGCGAGGGAATCGTCGCGCCCGAGGAGGCCGAGGCGCTCTCGGCCGAGCTGACCGGGCGTCTCTCGGGATTGACCGACCCGGCGCATCCGGGCACACTGGCGATTCGGCGGGTGGTCCCGCGGTCCGAGGCGTACCGCGGTCCGTTCGCCGAGGCGTCGCCCGACCTGATGGTCGACTTCGCCGAGGGCTATCGCGTCTCGTGGTCGTCGTCGATGGGGGGTGTCGCCGCGGAACCCTTCGAGGACAACGTCAAGAAGTGGAGCGGCGATCATATCATCGACCCCGACCGGGTCCCGGGCGTATTGTTCATCAATCGCCCGTACCGCGGCGAGGGCGCCCGGCTCCTCGACCTGGCGCCCACGATCCTCGAGGCGCTCGGCGTCCCGAAGGGGCCGGCCATGGAGGGAGACTCGATCCTCCGGTCAAGTACCGCCCCCTAAAGGAGGCGGCTTGCGGCTCAACTCGCCCGGCTTCTCAGGCCGGGGTCAACGTTGGCTGCTAAGTCGGGCCGCTTGACGACGGCCCTAGCTCGCACGTTGCGAGCGGCGTTTCGGTCGGCATTTTCGGAGAACCCGCAGTGCTTGCAGGCGAAGTCGGCTTGAGACTTCCGGTTGTCCTTCTCGCAATGCCCGCACGCGGAGCAGGTCCGCGACGTGTTCCGGGCGTCCACGAAGGCGACCGGGATGCCGGCCCGTTTCGCCTTGTAGCAGACGAACGCCTGCAACTGGGCGAACGCCCATCCCGAATGCTTCGCCCTGTCCCTGGCTCGAACTGTTGTCCGCTCACGAATCCCCTTCAAATCTTCGAGGGCGATCCCGCGATCGGTGCCTTTGGCCAGCCGGACAAGCTCGTTGCTGATGCGGTGGTTCTCGTTGCGTCGAAAATTGGCCTCGCGTCGGGCCATCTTCTTGAGCCGGCGCTTGGCAGACTTCGTGCCGGTCTTCTGGTAGGACCGGCGCGACTCGTGGCGACGGCGACGGACCTTCTCGAGCGCGTCGCCCGAGTAGGTATTTCCATCCGAATCGGTGGCCAGGTTCACGATCCCGAGATCAACACCGATCCAGTCCTTCGGTTCGATTGGAGCCTTGTCGGGCAGGTCCACCGTGGCGTAGAGGTAGAACTTGCTGCCTCGGTAGACGAGATCGACCTGACCCTTGATGCGGTCGAACCGCTGGCCCTGGTATTCGCCATAGACCATGGCGAGCACCATCCGGCCGGAGAGCGTCCAGAGACTGACCTTGTCGAGACCCTTGAACGAGAGGATTCTCTCGTCATAGGTCACGGCCCCGCGAGGCTTGAAGGCGGGGCACTTCGACCTGTCCCGCTTGAAGGTCTCGACCGCCTTGCCGATGGCGCGAACCGCCATCTGGGCGGACAGACCGAATCGGGAGCGGATTTCCTGATAGGCCAGCTTGTGAATGCTGGGTTGACTGAAGACTCCGGCATCGAATCCGGTCTTTGCAGCGAACGATGCGGCGGCATTGAACCGCTCCATCGTGGAGAGCAGGACTTCCCGCTGTTCGCTCGTCGGGACCAGTTGCATTTGCAGGGTGATCTTCATGGATTCATTGTAGGAGCGAAAGGCTCCGCAATCAACACCACCAACGGAGGGCGGCATTCCTCCCTCTCCTGAAGAGGAGGGTCTCCTGCCGCCATTTTTATGAAGATCCTCGTTCTCGGTCTCGACTGCGCCGCCCCGGAATTGCTCCTCGGCTACGAGGACCTTCCGAACATCCGGCGCCTGATGGAAGTGGGCTGTTACGGCCGGCTGGAGAGCGTGATCCCGCCGATCACCGTCCCGGCCTGGATGTGCCTGTCGACCAGCCAGGACCCCGGCTCGCTCGGCGTCTATGGGTTCCGCAACCGGACCGACCACTCGTACTCGGGCCTGGGGATCGCCTCGTCGCGGTCGATCACCGAGCCGGCCATCTGGGACTACCTCGCCCGCGAGGGAAAAAAGTCGATCATCGTCGGCGTCCCGCCCGGCTACCCACCCCGGAAAATCAACGGGATCGCCGTGAGCTGCTTCCTCACGCCCGATACCGACAAAAATGTCTTCACCCACCCGCCCGAGGTCTCCGACGAGATCCGCCAGCTCGTCGGCCACTATCCCGTTGATGCCGCCGGGTTCCGGACCGAAGATAAGGCCTGGCTCCGCGACGCCATCCTCGCGATGAGCCGGACCCAGTTCCAGGTGGTCCGCCACCTGATCGAGAACAAGGAGTGGGACTACTTCCACTTCGTCGATATCGGCCTCGACCGGATCCATCACGGATTCTGGAAGTATCACGACCCACAGCACGTCCTGCACGAGCCCAATTCCCCGTACAGGTCCACCGTCCACGACTATTACCGGCACCTCGACGTGGAAATCGGCAAGGTCCTCGAATTGCTGACCGATGACACCGTCGTCCTGCTGGTCTCCGACCACGGAGCGCAACGCCTCGACGGCGGCTTCTGCGTCAATGAGTGGCTCGTCCGCGAGGGTCTCCTCGTCCTGAAGTCGTACCCGAAAGAAGTCACCCCGTTCGCGAAGCTGGACGTCGACTGGGAAAAGACCAGGGTCTGGAGCGAGGGCGGCTATTACGCCCGGGTCTTCTTCAACGTGAAGGGGCGCGAACCGAACGGGACCATCGAGCCGGCCGAGTACGACTCGTTCTTCGAGACCATGCGCCAAAAGTTCGAGGCGACCGTCGACCGCGACGGCAAACCCCTGGGAACACTGGTCTTCCGACCCGAACAGATCTACAAAAAGGTCAAAAACGTCGCGCCCGACATGATCGTCCACTTCGGCGCACTGTACTGGCGATCGATCGGCGGCGTCGGCTACCCGACCATCCACGTCCTGGAGAACGACACCGGCCCGGACGATTGCAACCACGCGCAATTTGGGGCGTTTGTACTGGCGTCGTCGAATAACCCGCTCCGCGGAGAGATCGAGGGCGCCCGCCTGCTGGATATCGCGCCGACCTTGATGGAACTGGGCGGCTACGAGATCCCCGAGGCCATGCAGGGCCGATCCCTGGTCGCCGGCACCTCGGCCAGCGACAGCGGCTACGCCCCGGACGAGGAAACCACCATCCGCGACCGCCTCAGCGGACTCGGCTACATCGGCTGACCACTCTACGCGGGAAAACCCGGGAGCAACCACGAAAAAACACGGAAATAAGATTTCAGAAGAGGGCCAGGGACGCCCACATTTGGGGGGTCGGTCCAGGAATCCGGAATCTCGGCTCCATGGATTTCCCAAAATCTTGAATTTTTTTCGTGTCTTTCCGTGTTATTTCGTGGTTGCTCCCCTGTTTTTTT
The DNA here is from genome assembly GCA_027435495.1 of Planctomycetales bacterium. GTDB lineage: Bacteria > Planctomycetota > Planctomycetia > Isosphaerales > Isosphaeraceae > JAKAUH01. The sequence continues at coordinate 155 of DAHZZC010000899.1, read as the reverse complement.
CTATGAGTTGGAGCGGTTGCTCTCCCTCGTCCTGGATTCTGGGACTGGTGACTTGCCAGCCGGTGGATTGGTGGGGTATATTACCAGACTATGTGTGCCCTTCGTCGGCCTTCCCTTCGATTTCGTGGTTGTCGTCCATGAGGCCGTGACTTGCG
>DAHZZC010000898.1 GCA_027435495.1 Planctomycetales bacterium | reverse complement strand
GCCGCAGGCCGCCCAGGTCGGACTCGACGGCGTCAAGCGGATCGAGATGAAATGGGGAATCCAGGACGATGCGGCGCTCGCCGTGATCTCCGTGGTCGCCCCGAGCCCGAGGCGAGGCGTCCTCACGCTCCTCGATCAGCCGACCTTCAGTGTCGACTCGCTCCCGCCGCTGCCGGCCGGGCTCCGCGGCTTCGGCGTGCTCTCGATCGACCTCGACGCGCTGTATGGCCGGATCGTCGAGGTGGCGCGGAAGGTGAGCCCAACCGGCGGACAGGGTTTCGTCCGGTTCGAACAGGCGATCCGGCAGAGATTCCAGATCGATCTGCGCAATGACCTGTTGAAGCTGCTCGGGCCGAAGTTCGCGGTTTACACGCAGTCTCCTCCGCCGGCCCCAGGGGCGATCATGACCGCCCTCGTCGGCCAGGTCGCCGGTCTGACCGTCGCCATGCAGGCCCGCGACGAGGCCCTCGCGCCGAAGCTCGACACGATCGTCGACGCGATCAACATCATCATCCGATCGCAGCAGGAGGCCGCCCAGCGCAGGGCGGGTGCCAATCTCGACGCCGCGACACCGCCGATCGAGTTTCGCAAGCAGGCCGGGTCGATGCAGCCGATGTACGTCCTCAACCTCCCGACCGGCACGGTTCCTCCGGCGGTGAAGATGCTGATCCGGCCGACGCTGAAGCTGGGCAAGAATCAGCTTGTCCTGGGCGCCAGCACGGCCGCGGCGAACCGGTCGTTCAACATCGGGACGCTCCCCGCCGATCAACTCTGGAAGCCGACCGAGAAGTTTGAGCCGATGGCCCGCCGGCTCCCCCGCGAGATGATCCTGCTGACGGTCAACGACCCGCGCGACACGCTCCCCGCTCTCGTCGAGAGCCTCCCGGCCCTGATCCCGCAGTTGAACGCCATGCTCCAGGGCCAGCCTCTCGGCCAGGCGAACGGCCAGCCGGCGAAGCCAGGTCGGTTTCACATCGAACCGGCCGACCTCCCGAAGGCCGACGAACTGAAGGCGGTGCTCTTCCCCGCCTCGCTGGCGATCACCTCGGAAAGTGAGGGCTTCCGGATCGTCTCGCGCGAGCCGATCCCGACCATCTCGTCGCCGGTCACGACGAGCGTCCTCGTCGCGACGCTAATCCCGGCGGTGCAGGCGGCGCGCGAGGCGGCGCGTCGGGCCCAGTGCACCAACAATCTCAAGCAGATCGGCCTGGCGATGCACAACTACCACGACGCCAACGGCCATTTCCCGGGCACGATTCTCGGCAAGGACGGCAAGCGCCTTCTGAGCTGGCGGGTCGCGATCCTGCCCTACCTGGAGCAGAAGTCGCTTTATGAGAAGTTCAAGCGGGATGAGCCCTGGGACAGCCCCCACAACAAGGCGCTGATCGATCAGATGCCGCTAACCTTCGCCTGCCCGGGCCGGCCTTCTCGGCCTGGAATGACGGCCTATCGCGGATTCCGCGGCGACGGGGCGTTCTTCCAGGACGGGAACGATTCGAAGCTCGACAACATCACCGACGGGACCTCGAACACGATCATGGTCGTTGAGGGGCGCGAGGACGTTCCCTGGACCAGCCCTGATTCCGACCTACCGTTTGAGCCGAAGGCGGCCCCTTCGCTCTTCGGTGCAGGCTCGCCGCATCCGGGGGGCTTCCATGCCCTCTTCGCCGATGGGGCGGTCCACTTCCTGAAGACGACGATCTCGCCGGAGGTTTTCCGGGCGCTCATCACCCGGTCGGCCCGCGACGTGGTCGGCTTCTGACGCGATCCGAAGACCGCGGATTCGCCCCGGCCTTCCTTGCTTGCGTCCGCGGCCGGGGCCTGTCCCCATTCGCTCGACCCTTTTGCCACCGCGAAGCAGACCAGCATCGGTTCGCCTGAGAAACGGGGACCGGCACCTCCGCTACGGTCCGGAGCCAGTCCCCGATTTCTGTGCGGTCCGAGAAGGAAACGGCCCTGGGCTGGGTCAGGGCCCGGTGCGGATCACAACCCTCTGTCGGTCGATGGGACGAGAGGATCGCTGCGCGACCTCGGCGGCGAGCAGCCCGCCCTCGACCATCAGCCGGTCCTCGTACATCTGCTCGAGGATCAGGCTGCCGATCGTGGCGACCTCCTCGCCGGGCTTCAGCTCGCGGTGGCCCTCGGTCGGCTCGGCGACGATGACCAGGTCGTTGCTTTCCTTGAAGACCGTGATCGGCCGTCGTTCGAAGGTCGACGTCTTTCCGGGGCGTCGAATGAAGACAAAGTCCATCCGGTCGACCGAGACCATCGCCGATCGGGGGATGACCGTTCGGCCGTCCCTCGGCGGGACGTAGACCTCGACCTTCACGAACGCCCCGGCCTTGTACCGGTTGTTCGGGTTGGGGATGGTCGTCCGGAACTTGGCGGCGCGGGTGTCGGGATCGATCGCCTTGTCGATGTAGGCGATCGTGCTGGAGATTTCGTTACCGGCGTCGGCAAACGGGAAGATCACCTTGACCTTCTGGCCCAGGGTCACCTTGTCGGCATCCAGCTCGCTCACCCCGCCGCGGACCCAGAGGTGGTCCAGTGGTGCGATTGTCAGCAGGGGGTTGGGGTCCTGGGCGTTGTAGTAGTTCCCCTGGACGACGTCTCGCTTGACGACCACGCCGTCGGCCCGGGCACGCACGGTCATCCGGGCCTTCTCCTGACCGTCCTCCTCGCGGGCCGCCTCGATCTCCTGCTCGGTGAGGCCGTAGACGAGCAGCTTATCGCGGGCCAGCTTCTTCTTGAGCTTGCTCTGCTGTTCGTCGTTCTCGGCCTCGATCAGGTCCTTCTTGGCGATGGCGTCGCTCGCGGCCAGGGGCCTCTTGTAGTCGAGCACCTTCTTGTCACGGTTGTACTGGCTGATCGCCAGCTCGTAATCGCTCTTGGCCGCCGCGAGGTCGATGCTGTAGAGCTTCAGCAGGTCCTGCCCCTTCTTCACGACGGCGCCCAGGTCGATCAGCACCTCGTCAACCCGGCTGTCGAACTGAAGCCGGACCGTGGTGACGGTCGCCGGATCGTAGTCGGTCGTTCCGAAGAGCGAGAGGACCGTCGGGTCGGCCTGGCCGATCACGGGCTTCATCTGGAGCCCGATCGCCCGGCTCTCCGGCTCGGTCAGGGCGACGGTCCTGTCCCAGGGAGCCGATGACTTCTTGTTCTCCATCCACGATTTGTCCGGCGGCGACTCGGTGTGTGAGGCCGTCGCCTTCTCGATCTCGTGCCAGACCTTGATGACCTGGGCGCGAGTCTTTGGGCTCAGCGTTGTCACGGCAGCGCCGGCGCCGATCAGGACGACCGCCGCGAACATCTTCCAGTGGGTCTTCATGGCCTGCGGCCTCCGGAACCTTTCCCCGCTCGCGGCGGGCGCTCAATCAGTCGTGATCGTGCCCGTGGTGGTGATCGTGGCCGTGGTGATCGTGGCCGTGCGCCCCGCCTTCGAGGATCTGCCGAGAGACCGACGACGGCTTGAGGAACCGGTCCGTGTAGTGCGAGCCGAGGATCAGGTCGGTCTGGCACTGCTCGTGGCCGGCCGGGGCTGGGAAGAACGAGTAGAGGACCGGCATCAGGTAGCGGGTCAGGAAGAGCGTCACCAGCATCCCGCCGACCACGACGATCGCCAGCGGTCTCTGAGCCTGAGAGCCGATTGAGGTGGCGACCGCCGCCGGCAGTAGTCCGAGCGCTGCGGTGAGCGAGGTCATGACGACCGGCCGGACCCGCAGCTCGGCCCCACGCAGCAGGGATTCCTTCACCGGAAGGCCCGCCGCCCGCATCTGGTTGAAGTACGAGATCAGGAGAACGCCGTCCTGCACCGCGACGCCGAAGATGGAGATGAACCCGACGGCCGCCGAAATCGAGAAGGGCGTTCCGGTCAGTTTCAGCGCCCAGATGCCCCCCATCGTTGCCGCGACCACGTTGGACATCACCAGCAGCGCGTCCTTCATCGAGTTGAACGCCGTGTAGAGCAGGATCAGGATCAGCCCGATCGAGAGCGGGACGATGTACATCAGCCGCTCGTTGGCCTGCTGCATCTGCGCAAACTCGCCGGCCCAGTCCACGTTGTAGCCTTTCGGCAGCAAGGCACCGTCCTTCGGATCCTCCACCCTGTCTCGAGCCTCGTGGATCGTCGAGGCCAGGTCTCGCCCCTCAACGCTGAACTTGATCGGGATGTACCGGCGGTTGTTCTCCCGGTAGATGTACGTTGCGCCCGGCTTGTGGGGCGAGATATCGGCCAGTTGCTTGAGCGGAATCCGGGCTCCCGGCTTGCCGTCCTGGCTGGTCGGCGCCTGGACCGGGATCCGGCCGATGATCTCCGGATCGTCGCGCTGCGCGACCGGGAGCCGAAGGACGATGTCGAACCGCTTCTCCCCCTCGACCATCTGTGTGAACGCACCACCACCGATCGCCACCTGCACCACCGCCTCGACGTCGGCCACGTTGATCCCGTACCGGGCGCACTTGTGGCGGTCGATCCGGATCTCCAGGTTCGGCTGCCCGACGATGTGGAACAACCCCGCGTTGGAGATCCCACGAACGCCGTTTAGAATGTTCAGCACCCGCTGACCATATCGCTCGAGGGTCTCCAGGTCGCTGCCGAAGAGCTTGATCGAGTTGGCTCCCTTCACGCCTGAGAGCGCTTCCTCGACGTTGTCGCGGATAAGCTGCGAGAAGTTGAAGTTAACCGACGGGAAATTCTCAAACTTCTCCATCAGCTCCTTCTGGATCTGCTCGCGTGTGATCGGACGGCGCCAGATCTCGTGGCCGAGGAGCATCACCGGCTCGGTCCGCCACTGCTCCATCGGGATCAGCGGCGCGTTCAGCTCGATGTTGAAGTAGCTGGTCACATCGGTGCCGTCGTCGGGGCGGCCGACCTGCGACATCACGCCCCTGATCTCCGGGATCGAGGCGATCACCTCGCGCAGCTTCGGGGCGAACCGGGCCGCCTCTTCCAGAGTGACGGTCCGCGGCAGGATGGCCCGGATCCAGAGGTTCCCTTCCTCCAGCGGCGGCATGAACTCGCCGCCGAGGTGCGGGACCAGTGTGCAGGTGAAGAAGAAGAGTCCTCCCATCCCGGCCAGGAGCATGTACCGATGTCGCAACAGGCGGTCGAGCATCACCAGGTAGCGCAGCTTCATCACCCGGTCGATGATCGTGTCCTTCTCCTCGTGCTTGTTCACCAGGAGGTACGAGCAGAGGACCGGCGTGAGTGTCGTTGCCAGCAAGAGGGCCCCGCAGATCGCGAACGCGTAGGTGTTGGCCATCGGCCCGAACAGCGCCCCTTCCGGGCCCGTCATCGAAAACAGCGGGATGAAGGCACAGACAATGATGAGCGTCGAGAAGAACAGGGCTCGCTCGATCTCGTACGACGCCTCGATGATCCGCTCAATAATCGGTCGAGACCGGTCGGCGGTCTGCGCCGTCAGGTGGCGAAAGACGTTTTCGACGATGATCACCGAGCTATCCACGATGATCCCGAAGTCCACCGCGCCGATGGAGAGCAGGTTGGCCGACTTCCCCTGCATGTAGAGAACGG
>DAHZZC010000897.1 GCA_027435495.1 Planctomycetales bacterium | reverse complement strand
ATTGACCCTCTCGGCGACCTCGAAAGCGCTCGACGGGCCCATTCCGGGCCGGTCGTCGACCGAATCGGTGGGGTTTGTCTCGGCAGCCGCGGCCAGGATGCACGAAGATGTCGGGTATCTGGCGTCGGACCTGCGAGACGGGCGAGGGCCAGGAACGCGCGGGATCGAGGAAGCCGCCGATTACATCGGACTGAACTTCAAGGCAGCCGGCCTGAGGCCCGCCCCGGGTGCCGACGGCTATTTCCAGCCCTTCACGATCGGCGGTTCGCGCAGCGCGGGCCATGCGCAGGAACTGGTTTTCCGCGGCCCTTCCGAGAAGTCGATCACCGGTCGGAACTCGACCGACTTCTCGCCACTTGGCATCGGAATCGGCAGCCGGATCGATCGCCTTCCGATTGTCTTTGCTGGCTACGGGATTACGGCCAGGGACGCCTCGGAGAAGCTCGATTACGACGACTATGCTGGCCTCGACGTCCAGGGGAAGGCTGTTTTGATTCTCCGCCGCGAGCCTCAGGACGAGGACGAGGCGAGCCCGTTCACCGGAAAGCAGATGTCGCGATTCGCGACCTTCCAGCACAAGGCGACCAACGCCTTCCAGCACGGCGCAGCGGCGGTCCTGATGGTCAACGACCGCCTGGCCGTTCAGGGCGGGACCGACCGCCTGATGAAGTTTGATGACGCCGGTACGCACGTCTATGCCAAGATTCCGTTCGTGATGCTCTCCAGGGATCTGGCCGAACGGTTACTCGCCGCCGCTGGCCAGCCAGCCCTGGCCGACCTGGAGAAGCAGATCGACTCCGACGGCAAGCCCCGATCGCGGGCGCTGAAGGAATGGACCCTCAGTGGGCGGATCGAGATCGAGACCGAGGAACTACGAACGAAGATCGTGGTGGGAGTCCTTGAGGGCTCAGGGCTGCACGCTGACGAAACCGTCGTGATCGGCGGCCATTACGACCATCTCGGTCACGGTGGACTGCTCTCGGGCTCGATGGCACCGCTCTCCCAAGATATCCACAACGGGGCCGACGACAACGCCTCGGGGACGTCGATGGTGCTCGAACTCGCTCGACGCCTCGGCGCCCGGCGCGACCCACCCCCGCGTCGAATTGTCTTCATCGCGTTCTCGGGCGAGGAGCGCGGCCTGCTTGGGTCGCAGTATTACACGAAGCACCCGCTGTTCCCGCTCTCGACCACGGTAACAATGTTCAATTGCGACATGGTCGGTCGTCTCAGCGAAAAGGACGAACTGACCATGATCGGCACCGGAACCTCGCCCGGCTTCGAGGAGCTTGTGGACGTACTGGGCCGATCGTCGGGCCTGAAGATCAAGAAGGTCAAGGGGATGACCGACGGCTTCGGCGGGAGCGATCACCAGTCCTTCGCCCGATATGACATCCCCGTTCTGTTCGCCTTCACTGGCGTCCATCGCGACTACCACCGCCCCAGCGACGACTCCAACCTGATCAACTATTCCGGTATGTCCCGGATCGCCGATTACCTGGAATTGCTGGTTCTCGACATCGTCCGACGTCCCGAGCGTCCCACCTACCCCCGCGTCGCCGAGCACGCCCCATCGAACCATGCGAAGGACCCGGCGCGTTCGGGGATGTCGACCTACCTGGGGACGATGCCCGACTATGAGGCCAGCGACCAGCCCGGAATGAAGATCCAGGGCGTCAGCGAGGGGAGCCCCGCCGAAAAGGGCGGCCTGAAGGGCGGCGACGTCATCATCGGTCTGGCGGGCAAAAAGGTCGGCACGATTTACGACTACATGGAGATCCTCGGAGTCCACAAGCCCGGTGACGAGGTGGAGGTAATCGTGAAACGCGGAGGGGCCGAGGTCAAGCTCCGCGTCAAGCTGGGCAGCCGACCTGGGCGTTGAGGGACGGCCTGATGTCGGCCCCGAACTCTGGATGGTTGCTGCGATATGCTGCGATCCTCGCGATTCTTCCGGGCTGCGATCCAACCTCGCGGGATGGGCTCGTCATTGCGACAGCCTGGCCCCCGGACGATCGCAGCCGGATCGCGCAGGGATTTGAGGACTGGCTCGCATCTTCCGGTCGCAGTCCTGTCCGTATCCACTGGACGATCCTCGATCCGGGCGATGATCTTTCGGCAATGGCGGTGCGTCGGCATCCTCCCGATCTATTGCTCGGGGCGCCGGCCAGGGATCTCGATCGACTGACGCGCTCGGGGCGGCTGGCTCCTTTACCCATCACGGGTTCTCCGGCCTGGGCCATCGCCCGGGAGGAAACCCTCAAAACGACACCGGTCGGCCAGGGTCTCCCGTTCGCGGATCCCCGCCGCGACCCGATCGCGATCGCCTGGGCTGAGAGTCTGCTCGTCCAGGACCGCTTCGCCACTGGCTATGCTCGACTGGTTCGCGAGGCCGGGATGAATCATCGAATCCGCCGGCGCCCAGGTGCTCCGGCAGCGGCGGTCTCCCGGGACGAGCTCGATCGGCCCGTCGCGTTCGAGCCTGACGGCAAAGGAACGATCCGATGGATGCAGGGCGTCGCGATCGTTGCCGGCACTCGCCACCCGGAAGAAGCACGGCTTTTCGTGGAGTTCCTGGCCGCGACGGGAGCCGCTCGGCCGAACTCTCCTGCCCCGAATCGCCGCTCTGAGGCGAGCCTTGAACTTCTCGCCGACCTGCTCGGCGCCACTCTCGTCGATGCGCAGGATGAGTTACACGCCGCCTGGAACGTCCTGGAGAAAGCGGGCTCGCCGGCGGCTCAGCTTCACGCCCTGACCGAACCTCCACCCTGGCCGCCGGCCTCGATCGCAAAGATCCTCGATCGCGAGGGGGAGCCGGCAATGGCGATGATCGAGGCCCTCGCAGGTCAGATTGCTACCGAGCCGGCCTCGCGGGCCTGGCTGGTCAAGAGCTGGCTCAGACCCCGGAGGACGATCGATTTCTTGACGCTCGACGAACTCTCCCGGGCGAACGACGGGCGACTCTACCGCGAACCCAGGTTTCGCGACTGGCTCCGCGCCGAGTGGACGGCGTGGGCACGCCAGCGGTATCGTCGGGTGGTCCGGGTGATCGAGAATGCCCGAGCCTCGGTCGCCGCCACATCTCCTTGACCGATCGCTGGGGGCCTGATGCTCCGTGTCCAGATCGAAGGTCTGACCAAGCGATACGCGGGCGTGGCCGCGCTCGACGGCGTCTCGCTGGAATTGAGGCCAGGCGAATTGGCCTTTATCCTCGGTCCCCCTGGCGCGGGCA
>DAHZZC010000896.1 GCA_027435495.1 Planctomycetales bacterium | reverse complement strand
GGGTGGGATCGATCGTTCGGTTCACCTACATGAGCCAGCGGCTGCTTCGGATGATCCCCGGCCGTCGGACCATTGCAAGGATCAGCACGCTCGCCGTCGATCACCCATCAATCCGGCCAGTCGCCCGAGAAGACCTCGGCGGCCGGGCCGGTCATGAAAACGGGCGAGGCGTCGTCGGACCATTCGAGCTCGAGGTCTCCGCCGGGGAGATGCGCGAGGAGCCGTCGTGAGGTCCGGCCAGTCAACACGCCCGCGACGCAGACCGCACAGGCGCCCGTCCCACAGGCCAGCGTGATCCCCGATCCACGCTCCCAGGTCCGCATCCGGACCTCTTCCGGCCTGATCACCTCAACGATGTGGACATTCACCCGCCTCGGAAACGCCGCGTGATGCTCGATCTTCGGGCCGATCGCCTCCAGGGGGAAACTCGCCAGGTCGTCCACATAAATCACGGCGTGCGGGTTGCCCATCGAGACGGCCGTCACGGCGAAGGTTCGGCCGTCGACCGAGAGCAGGGCCTCGATCGGCGGATGGCCTGGGAGCGTGGTCGGGATCGCCGGGGCCTCGAGGATCGGCACCCCCATGTCGACGCGGACCCGCGCCACCTTCCCGCCCGACATCTCCAGGTCGAGCGTCAGAATACCCCGGCCGGTCTCGATCCGGACGCGGTCACGGGCGACGATCCCGTGGTCGCGGATGTACTTCGCGACGCAGCGGACTCCATTGCCGCACATCTCTCCTTCGGAGCCGTCGGCGTTGAACATCCGCATACGGGCGTCGGCGCGATCCGAGGGCTGGATCATGATCAGGCCGTCGCCGCCGATCCCGAAGTGGCGGTCGCTCACCGCGACGGCCATCGCCGCGGGATCCGCCGGCGCCGGCTGATCGAACGTGCTGACGTAGACGTAATCGTTCCCGATCCCTTGCATCTTCGTGAATCGCATGCCACGCCGCCTATCCAACCACGATGGATCCATCAACCATGCCCAACGATCGTGGCAAAACTATCATGGCGCGACGACGGCCGACAAGCGATCTGGTCAGAATCGCGAATGGCAGTTTACGGGCGAGGGCGACCGGTCCTAGAATCATTGTTGGAATTCAGGAAGTGGGAACGCCCTCACGACCGACGAGGCTCCGAATGTTTGGTGCGACCGAGACTCCTTATGATCTCCGATTCCGGGCGCTGGGCATTCCGGTGCGGGTGCATCCGCTGTTCTGGGTTATCATGGCGATCATCGGCTGGGAGCCCGAAAATCTCCCGGTGGTGCTCATCTTCGTGGGGTGCGCGTTTCTCTCGATCCTGGTACATGAGTACGGGCACGGCCTGACCGCGATGCGAAACGGCGCTCCGGCCTCGATTGTCCTATGGGGCATGGGCGGGCTCTGCTACAACGACACCTCCCGGCAGACACCCGGCCAGCGGCTGGCCGTGATCGCCGCTGGGCCCGGCGCCGGCTTCCTGCTCTGCGGCGTCACGATGATGACCTACTCCGCATTGTTCGGCCTCACCTTTTCGGATCACCTCGCCTTTATCACCCAGCTCGCCAGGCAGCCATCGGAAATCGGGCCAGGGCTGAGGAAGCTGGAATACGGCCTCCACGCCTTCAACCCGAGGTTCGAGATCTACTGGGACCTCGTGCAGATTAATATTGTGTGGGGCGTGCTGAACATCCTGCCGATCTGGCCCCTCGATGGCGGGCGGATCTGCGAGATCGTGCTGACCCGGTTCTCCCCTTACCAGGGCCGGCGCTGGACCCACGTCATCAGCCTGCTCGCCTCGGGGCTGCTCGCGGTGGCGATCTTCACTTACACACACTCGCTGTTCAGTACAATCTTCTTCGGCTACTTCGCCTTCATGAATTACCAGATGCTCGACTCGATCCATCGCGCCCAAACGATGGGGATTTACGACGACGATTCAGGCCGCTAAGGCCGTTCGGCACGAATTCTGCTTGTGAATCGCGTTTCCGCAGAGCACCCGGCACGATCGAGGCCGGGATTGAGGTGACGCCCGAAGGTATCGTGCGCTGACGCGGATCGGTCAAAACATCGAGGATGATCGGGGAGCCCTCTTTCTTTCAGGGCCGTAATCCCTAATCATATACGCTCCCGGAACGGCTCCAACCGCGAAACATGGAAGGGCCAGCCGGTTCACCGAGACATCTCAGAAAAGCCTCTCATGAACGCAAGACGAAGGCGAACAAAGAATACGAAGTCGGGACGTGGTGCGGAGTCGGGACGCACCGACGCCGGCCGAGGCACCCAGGACACGGGCTCGATTCTCGTCCTGGAGGACCAGGCTGGCGGGCCGCCGATGGGGATCACCCGGATGCCCCTTCTCCCGCTGCGTTCCGACGTCGTCTTCCCGCAAACCGTTGTCCCGCTCGTGATCAACCGGCCTAGCGGCATCCGGTTGATCGACGATGCGATGGTCGGCGAGCGGATGGTCGCCCTGGTTAGCCAGTTGCACCCCGAGAACGATGCGCCGGGGATGGACGACCTGTATCCGATGGTCTGTATCGGGCTCGTCCTGAAGATGCTCAAGTTCCCCGACGGCTCGACCCGGATCGTCTGCCAGGGACAGTATCGGGCGCGCCTCCTCAACGTCGTCCAGACCGAGCCGTACCTGATCGGCGAGGTCGAGCCGTTCGAGGAGGTGGTTGAGGAGGGGGTCGAACTGGACGCGCTGGTCCACCACGTCAACCGCTTCTTCCAGCGGATGGTCGATCAGAGCCAGCAGATTCCCGAGGAATTACAGGTCGCCGCGATCAACACCCGGGAGCCCGGCCGACTCGCGGACCTGCTCGCGTCGAGCCTCCCATTCACGATCGAGGAGAAGCAGTCGCTCCTCGGCGAAATCAACGTACGCGCCCGGCTGGAGCGGCTCGGGCAGTATCTCTCGCGCCAGCTCGCCGTGCTGGAGCTTTCGACCAAGATTCAGGAGCAGGTCGGTAGCGAGCTCTCCAAGGCCCAGCGGGACCACTTCCTCCGCCAGCAGCTCAAGGCGATTCAGGACGAGTTAGGCGAGGGGGAACCAGATAACCCCGAGGTCGCCGAGCTCTGGGAGCGGATCCGGAAGGCTGAGCCACCGCAAGAGGTTCTCGGGGAGGCCGAACGCGAGCTGGAACGACTCTCCGGAATGCACCCAAGCTCGGCCGAATACTCGATTGTTCGGACCTATCTCGACTGGCTCGCGATCCTTCCGTGGAACAAGGCGAGCCGCGATCGTCTTGACATCCGAAGGGCGCGGAAGGTCCTCGACACCGACCACTATGACCTCGAGAAGATCAAGGACCGCATTCTCGAATACCTTGCCGTTCGCAAGCTCAAGAAAGACATGAAGGGCCCGATCCTTTGCTTCGCCGGCCCGCCGGGCACCGGCAAGACCTCGCTCGGCAAGAGTATCGCCAAGGCCCTCGGCCGCGAGTTCATTCGCGTTAGCCTGGGCGGCGTCCACGACGAGGCCGAGATTCGTGGCCATCGCCGGACCTACGTCGCCGCGCTCCCAGGCCGGATCATCCAGGGCATCCGCAAGGCCGGGACGAACAACCCCGTCTTCATGCTTGACGAGGTCGATAAGCTCGGCTCCGACTTCCGCGGCGATCCCTCGGCAGCACTCCTGGAAGTGCTCGATCCTGAACAGAATTCGACGTTCCGCGACCACTACCTTGACGTCGACTTCGACCTCTCGAAGGTGATGTTCATCGCGACTGCGAACATGCTGGAGACGATTCCCTCGCCCTTGCTCGATCGACTGGAGGTCTTGCAACTGCCAGGCTACAGCGAGGAAGAAAAGACCCTCATTGCCCAGAAGTACATCATCCCGAAGCAGTTGGAGCTGCACGGGCTCGCCCACAACGACCTGACGATCACTGATGCAGCGATCCGCCGGATCATCTCCGACTACACCCGAGAGGCTGGCCTGCGAAATCTGGAGCGAGAGATCGCCGCAATCTGCCGGAAGGTCGCACGCCGACGCGCTGAGGGTCAGCGATCGGCGACCACAATCGACCCCAAACGGGTCGGCGACCTACTGGGTCCCTCACGCTACTTCCGCGAACTGGCCGACCGGACTGGCGTAGCAGGCGTCGCCACCGGCCTAGCCTGGACACCGACCGGCGGCGAGATCCTCTTCATCGAGGCGACCGGGATGCCCGGCAAGGGTCAGCTTACCCTCACCGGTCTGCTCGGCGAATCGATGCGCGAGAGTGCCCAGGCGGCATTGAGCTACCTGCGAAGCCACTCGAAGGATCTGGACGTCGATACCTCGCGGTTCCACCGGACCGATCTACACATCCACGTCCCGGCCGGCGCCGTGCCGAAGGACGGGCCCTCGGCGGGCGTCGCGATCGCCGCGGCGCTGATCAGCCTCTTCCGTGGCCAGGCGGTCCAGCCTGACCTGGCGATGACCGGCGAGGTCACGCTCACCGGTCGCGTCCTGCCTGTCGGCGGCGTCCGCGAGAAGGTGCTGGCCGCCCGACGCGCCGGGATCAAGAGTGTATTGCTCCCCCGACACAACGAGAAAGACCTGGTCGAGCTTCCCGCCGAGGTGAAGGCCGACCTGACGTTCCAGCTGGTCGATACCCTCGACGACGTGGTCCCCCGACTCTTCGCCCGACCTCCACATCGAACGCCCGAGCCACGCCGACCTGCGGGCAAGAAGGCGACTCCCCGCATCCAGCCCGATCGCCGGTCGCGAATCGAGGCGCGGCGCGAGGATTGACAGGGATCTGAGGAGTTCACACGTCGTGGGCGCCCCGGAAGCGGACCACTTCTTCGAAGGCGTCCACGGCGAGGCGTCCCCTACTGGGCGAAAACCGGGCGGAGAGCAGCCCTCGCAACCACCGGCTGCTTGCGGGGCACCCGAATGACCTCGATCACCGAGTGTGAAGTGGTCGCATCGTAGTTCCCGCCGCCCTCATAACTCGCCTCGATCGCATTCCGCTCGGAGGCGAGGCCGTCGGCCTGAAGCGTCGCGCGGCCACCGGCGAGGGTCGCCGTTCCCAGAATGGTCGAGCCTTCGAGGAACTGCACGAGACCATCCGGAACGCCCCGCCCTCGCACGGCGCGCACGGTGGCAGTCAGGACGATCGGACGACTGGCCAGGGCATGACGGGGACGTACTGCCAACCGAGCCTGCGTCCGAACTGTCTCGGGTGGAAAGACCGGCGGATTGACGTTGGTCGGAGGAAGGCATGAATCGGGATTGGGGTACCGAGGGCTGGAGGGCTAGCGGTGAGGCAAGCGTGGTCGAAAAGCCGACAACCTCCCCCTTGTCATCGAGCGCCGTCGCCACCGCGTTGATGCCGCCCAGGTTTCCCAGGTCGATCCACTCCATTGCTGTACAGGAAAGGCTCGGTCACGACCTCCGAACTTCCGTTCGCCTGAGTCACCGTCTTTGCGGCGTAGCCGGCGACCTGCCCACCGCCGTTGATCGCCATGGCATAGTTGCTCTTGTACCCCGAGGGTACGCCGAGGTCGTCAGCCGCCGATAACGGACCGCTCCCACGCAAGAGGAAAGCGTGAACGGAGCCATTCGTTGAAGTCGAACGACGCCAATTCCAGGCATTGACGCTCGAATGAATCCGAGTGGTGCCCCACTCGAAGTTGGTCCTACGCGGCCGTTGACCAGTAGGTGTCCCAGTCTTCGGTATGGCCGAGGCTGATCAGTTCGACGATCGGGCCGATGTGGGCGGTCTTCCATCGCGCGCCGGTTTGCTTGATGCGACGGCCGACGAGTTGTTTGATCGCCCCTTCAATCATCCCGCGACTCACCGACACGCCGCGGCGGAGTCGTGCGGCGTACTTCATCCGATCGCGGTGACCGGACAGATCGTTCGCCACCCGGGGGAAAGCTCCTTCCAACGCCGCCGGGTCGCTCAACTCCCCCTTCGCCTCCTCCACGAACTGGCAGACGCCCGCCCATCCGTCGGCCACCAGGGCTCGCTGAGCTCGCTCGGTCCAGGCCTCGACCGCCGCGGTGTCCCCACCGCAGCCGGCCCGCGCCAGGTCGCCCAGGTACTCGGTCGCATGGTACAGGTCCAGTGTCTCCTCGGCCCCGGTGAAGTGCTCGGCCGCGAGGTCCCAGATCCAGGCGGCGCCGTCGCCCAGGATCGTCAGGTCCTCGACGTCGGCCAGGCCGACCCTCTCGGCCTCGGCCCGACAGCGTGGGCCGAATGCCTCGGCCGGCTCGATCGCAGCGATCACGTGCCGCACCGAGGGCGTGGGCAAGTCCCGGGTGTGGAAATCCACGGAGGTCGAAGGTTCGCCCGGCGTGCGGACGGCGAAGGTGGCGACTTTGACGTCCCGCCAGCCGGTC
>DAHZZC010000895.1 GCA_027435495.1 Planctomycetales bacterium | reverse complement strand
GGCCGGCTCTGGATCGCCAGCTCCGAGGTCTATCCGCAGATCAAGCCCGGACAGGACGCCGACGATAAGATTCTCGTTCTCGAAGATCGCGACGGCGACGGACGCTCCGACAGGACCTCGATCTTCGCCCGCGGTCTGCTGATCCCGACCGGTGTCGAGCCAGGCGATGGCGGGGCCTACGTCGCCAATAGCACCGAGCTGCTTCACATGGCCGATACGAACGGCGATGGCCGGGCTGACCGAACCCGCGTGGTTCTATCGGGGTTCGGGACCGAGGATACCCACCACATTTTGCACACCCTTCGGTGGGGATACGACGGCGCCCTGTATTTTAACCAGTCGGTTTATATTCATAGTCACATCGAGACGCCGCACGGGGTCCGGCGGCTGGGCGGCGGCGGGATCTGGCAGTTCCGGCCCGAGACGATGCAACTGGAAGTCTTCATCCGTGGTTTGGTCAATCCCTGGGGCCACCACTTCGACCGGTGGGGTCAATCGTTCGCGACCGACGGTGCCGGCGGCGAGGGGATCAATTACTGCATCCCGGGTGCCTCGTACTTCTGGGCGGTCGGAGCCGAGCGGATCTTTCCCGGGCTGAACCCGGGGAGCCCGAAGTATTGCGGGCTGGAGGTTGTCTCGGGCCGCGCGATGCCCGAGTCGTGGCAGGGGAACCTGCTCACCAATGATTTCCGAGGCAATCGCGTCTGCCGGTTCGTCCTCAGCGACGACGGCGCTGGCTTCGCGGCTCGCGAGCAGACCGAGTTGATCAAGACGAAGCACGTCGCATTCCGGCCGATCGATATCAAGATGGGGCCCGACGGCGCCATCTACATCGCCGACTGGTACAACCCGATCATCCAGCACGGCGAGGTCGACTTCCGTGACCCGCGTCGCGACCACACCCGAGGCCGAATCTGGCGCGTCTCCGCGAAGAGCCGGGCGACGGTCGTCCGGCCGAAGCTGGTTGGAGCCGAGACCGGCGCCTTGCTCGATGAGCTGAAGTCGCCCGAGCAGTGGACGCGAGACCGGGCCCGCCGCGTCCTCCAGGAGCGGGGCGCTGCGAAGGTCTCGGGGATGCTGGCGGCCTGGGTCGCTGCGCTCGATCGCAAGGATCCGATGTACGACCACCATCGGCTCGAAGCCCTCTGGACCTCCGAGGCGCTCCGCGAGATGGACCCGGCGCTACTCGGCGCGTTGCTCCGCTCGGACGATCCGAGGGTCCGCGCGGCGGCGGTCCGGGTTGTTCCTGGGGCGAGGGAGAAGCTCGCCGACCCAGTCGAGAGGCTGGGCGAGCGCGTTCTTGACGAGAACCCGAGGGTCCGGCTGGAAGCCGTTCGGGCGCTCGCTGCGTTCCCGGGCGTCCGATCGGCGGAACTGGCGATGTCGGTCCTCGATCGGCCGGTCGACCGATTTCTGGAATACGGGCTCTGGCTGACGGCCCGGGAGTTGGCGGCCGACTGGCTCCCGGCGATGCAGGCCGGACGGTTCTCCTTCGGCGGACACCCCGAGCGGGCGGTCTTCGCCCTGCTGGCGGTCGCGACACCAGAGGCCGTCACCCCGCTCCTGACGATGCTCCGCGACGGGAAAGTTCCCAGGGACCAGGATCCGAAGGTGCAGGACTTCATCGCGACGAAGGGCGGCCCGTCTGAGCTGGGCGCGGTTCTCGACCTGGTCGTCCGCGGCGAATCCATCCCGGCCGCGCGTCGGGTCGCGTTGCTCGACCTTCTCGCGCGCGCCTCTCGACAGCGGAAGCTCGTCCCATCGGGCGACCTGACGCGGATCGTCCCGCTCCTGACCGGCCCCGACGAGGCGCTCCGAGCCTCGGCGCTCCGAGCGGCCGGTGCGTGGGACGTCCCCGCGATCGGCGGGCGGCTCGCCGAGCTGGCGACGGCCGCCGAGACTCCGCGTGCCGTCCGCGCCGCGGCGATCGAGGCGATGGCGCAGCGTCGAGAGGCCCGGGGCCGTCAAACGCTCATCGAACTGGCCGGGCGCTCCGGTTCGACCGAAATCCCGTCGATGGCCCTCGCGGCTCTTGTGGGGATCGATCCCGCCGACGCCTCGCCCCGGATCGCCTCCTGGCTCGCACGGCTGCCGGTCGACCGCGTCGACGACGGGCGCAGAGTGCTGGCCGCCGTCCTCGGCCGGCGCGATGGGGCCTCGACACTGGCCCGAGCGATCGCGCAGGCAAACGTTGCGATCTCCCCCGACCTGGCGAAGCTCGCCATCCGACAGGTGCGTTCTTCCGGACACGACGAGCCGGCGCTGGTCGCGGCGCTCTCGAAAGCGGCGAAGCTCGACGCCTCGCCAAAGCCTCTGGACGCTGCCGAAATGTCGGCGATGCTCTCGGAGATCGCGGCCAAGGGCGACCCGGCACGGGGCGAGCGGATCTTCCGCCGCAAGGACCTGGCCTGCCTCAAGTGCCACGCGATCGCGGGCGCCGGCGGACAGGTCGGGCCGGGACTGGAGAGTATCGGCGCCAGCGCTCCGCCCGATTACCTGGTGGACTCGATCCTGCAACCGAACAAGCAGGTCAAGGAAGGCTACCACGCGACGGCGGTCGCCACCGACGACGGCAAGATCTTCACCGGTATCCAGATCCGAAAGACCGACTCCGAACTGGTCCTCCGCGATGCCGAGGGGAACGAGGTGACCATCCCCACCGGGTCAATCGCCGAGCAAAAAATGGCTGGCTCGATCATGCCCGCGGGCCTCGCCGACGAACTGACCCGCCCCGAGCTGGTCGACCTCGTCCGGTTCCTTTCCGAGCTGGGGAAGGTCGGCGGATATAGCGTTGGGACGAAGCGCGTTCTTCGAAGGTGGGAGGTCGCCGAGGGCCAGTCGTGGCATCCCGTTTATACAACGGTCGCGGGCCTGCTGCCGCCCGACGAGTGGAAGGCACCAGCTCGGGCCCGGACGCTGCTTCAGGCCAGCACCGGCGGACCCATCAAACTGGCGGTCGAGCCGACTGCGACCATGGGCCTGGCGTTCTCGATCGACGGCAAGACCATCACGCCCAAGGGCGACGGCACCCTGCGAGTCGACCTGACGCCCGGCATGCATACGCTCGATGTTGCCATCCCGGCCGGTCGTCGCGAGGGGATTCGGGTCGTCCTCGAAGAGATCCCCGGCTCACCGGCTCGGGTACAGGCCATGCTGGGAAAATAGGACGATTCACCACAGAGGACACCATGGACCGATCACCGGAATTGTGATATGGGATTCCGAAAAGGATTCACCACAGAGGAAATACCGAGGTGATTTTTATGAAAATACCA
This sequence comes from Planctomycetales bacterium, assembly GCA_027435495.1. Taxonomy (GTDB): domain Bacteria; phylum Planctomycetota; class Planctomycetia; order Isosphaerales; family Isosphaeraceae; genus JAKAUH01. The sequence goes on along the minus strand of DAHZZC010000895.1, from coordinate 884 downwards.
CCGAGGGGCGCTCGCTCGGGGGATGACGTAGGATTCTGAAGAGGATTCACCACAGAGGACACAGAGAGCACAGAGATCATACCGAGGAGATTCTTATGAAAACACGACCGAGGGGCGATCGCTGGGATGACGAAGATGATATCGTGACCCGACCGATCATCGGGGCGGCCATTGAGGTCCATCGACATCTCGGGCCGGGCCTGCTGGAATCGGTCTACGAGCGTTGCCTTTGCGACGAGCTGGAGCGCAGAGGAATTCCGTTCGTCCGACAGGCGAGGGTTCCGGTCTTTTACAAGGACCGCGACCTCGATTGCGAGCTCTTCATCGACATCCTCTTTCCGGGACTCGTCGTCGTGGAATTGAAGGCGGTGGAGAAGGTTCTACCGATCCACGAGGCACAGCTTTTGACCTACATGAAGTTGACCGGTCTTTCCCGGGGGCTGCTTCTGAATTTCAACGAAATCCTCCTGAAGGACGGCATCACGAGGCGGCGATTATGATCTGTCGTTCCTCAGTATGATCTCTGTGCTCTCTGTGTCCTCTGTGGTGAATCTTTTTCAGAATTTTCAGATTCCTGCGTCATCCTCCCAAGGATCGCCCGTCGGCGGTTTTTTCAAAAAGAATCTCCTCGGTATGATCTCTGTGCTCTCTGTACTACTAACTTTGAGAATCTTCTACGCCGTACACGATTTCCTAAGCCGTGCCTGAGGTTCGACTTGGGGACGGGAGTCAGGCGGCCTCGATGGGATTGTCTCAAAGCGGCGGAGATAGCCGGCGAGCGAGTTGACAGATCGGTGGAAGGCTGGGTCCCTCCGTGGTGGAATGACAGTCGGCCAAGACTTGCCACCCAACACGGAGGGATGACCCATGCTCAAGCTACCCGT
>DAHZZC010000894.1 GCA_027435495.1 Planctomycetales bacterium | reverse complement strand
GAACGGGTGCTTGACGGCGTCCTTCTGCGAGGTGATCTCGGCCGGCGTCGGCGAGCTCTTCATGGCGCGCTGGATCGACAGCTTGGTCGCCTCGTAGTTGTACTTGAGGATCTTGGCGTTGTCCTCGGCCTGCGGGTGGATGAACACGCCGCAGACGATGACCAGGTCGTCGGCCTGGTCGGCCGGGATGGTGTTGTCCGCCACGCAATCGGCGACCGCCTTGGCGACGGCGTACTGCGCCGGGCCGAACATCTGCACGGCCTGCTTCATCCCCTTGATCGTGACCTTGGTGATCATCACGGTGGCCGGCTTGACGATCAGGTTCGGCGTGAGGACGGCGAGCAGGTTGGTGTGCCCGGCCGACTGGTTGGCCAGCGCATTGGCGAACGCCGTTCCGACCGGGCCGGCCTTGTGGCCGATGAGCAGGTCGATGTGGGCGATCTCGTTGCCTTCACCGTCGAGGGCCTCGCCGATATTCATCACGATGTCGCTGGCCATGGGGCGTGTTCTCCGTAATCGTGTCGAGCCTGGCAGGCTCGGACAAAACGGGGACGGGCTCCGAGTCTTCCGAGGGACCTGTCCCCGTTCTGTCAGGGCCTCAAGGAATCCGGGTCCGGCTGACCCGTCTCCGGACCCGGATCATACGGCGCCCGCGTCGGTTGGGGCAACCCCCGCGGCCGGCTCCCCAATTTTTCCGGAATCGCCGGGAAGATGGTTGTCCTGGTCGATCGATGGTGGTTGAATAAGCTTCCAACAGTCGGGATCGGCGGCATCTGGCCCCGCATGGGGCGGGATGCCTTCACGCGTTTGGAAACCCCTTGCTTGGAGATGGACGATGCGCAAGCTTTTGGCCTTGGCGGCCGTGGGCGTGATGTTCTCGGGCCTGACCGTCATGGCGGCCGAGGGCAAGAAGATCACAATCGAGGGTGACGGGATGTGCGCCAAGTGCGCCCTCCACGAATCCGACACCTGCCAGAACGTCGTCGTTGTGACCAAGGACGGCAAGCACACCACCTACTACATCCACCACGACGCGGTCGCGAAGAAGGCCCACGGCAGCATGGGCTTCTGCAAGGCCAGCAAGGAGCACCCGGCGAAGGTCAAGGTCGTCGGCGTCTGCAAGAAGGAAGATGACAAGCTGGTCATCACCGCCGAGAAGATCGAGAAGGACACGGAGTGAGCCTCCCTCGCATCTCCCGATCCTCGGGAGAAGCGATGGAATGATGGACGGATCGATCGGGCCCCGGCCGGCCGCGTGCCAGTCGGGGCCTCTCTCTTGCGCAGGGCGAGGTTCGACCGTGTCGGGCGACGTCCTTATCGTCGGCGTGAGCACCCGGGCCGCGGCCGGCTCGGCGATCCGGGGCGGACTGCGCCCGCGATGCGTCGACCTGTTCGCCGACCGCGACCTCGCCGCGATCTCATCCGTCGACCGCGTCGACGACCTGCAAGATTGCGCCGCGATCGCCGAGGCGATGCCCCCCTGCCCCTGGTTCTATACCGGCGGCCTGGAGAACCACCCGGCGGTCGTCGACCGGATCGCGCGCCGAGATCGCCTCTGGGGCGTCCACGGCGAGGTCCTCCGGAGAATCCGCGACCCGATCGAGGTCGGGCGCATCCTGGCCGACGCCGGCCTTCCAGTGCCGGACGTTCGATCGAGCGCCTCGGGCCTCCCGCGCGACGGAACCTGGCTTTCAAAGCCGATCGCCTCGGGCGGCGGGATCGGCGTCCGTCCGCTTCTCGGACCGGAGGACCCCGACGACGAACCGCGTTATTACCAGCGTCGGATCGAGGGGCCGAGTTATTCGGCCTTGTTCATCGGAGCGGGCGGTCGATCTCGGCTGATCGGAGTCGTCCGACAATGGATCGGCGGGGTGCCGGGGCGTCCGTTCGCGTATCGGGGCGGGATTGGTCCCTGCCGGCTGGAGCCGCGCTTTGAGGCTCGACTCCGATCGTTGGGCGACCGCCTGGCGACCGCCTTCGAGCTGGTCGGCTGGTTCGGGGTGGATTACGTGAGTCGCGACGGATGGCCCTGGCCGGTCGAGGTCAACCCGCGCTACACGGCCTCGGTGGAGATCCACGAGCGCGCGACCGGCCGCGCCCTGTTACCCGACCACCGCGACGCCTGCGAGGACGGTTCGCTCTCCGAGATGGACCCGCCGCCGCGAAGGAACGTGGTCGCGAAGCGGATCCTCTACGCGCCTCGGCGACTGGTCTTCCCGGCGGGAGAATGGCCGGAAGGAGCGATCGCCGACATCCCCGCCCCTGGAACGATCATCGAGCCAGGGGACCCGGTGCTAACCCTGCTGGTCGAGGCCCCCGACGCGACCACCTGCCGGGCCCGATTGCGTCGGATCCGTCAGGCGATCGGGCGGATGCTGCTCCTCGGTTGAGGCCAGGGCCGACGAATTCCTGGGCCCTCGCCTTACCCGGGATATCCCCTTGTCCAGTCGATCGCATCGAGGTACAGTGATTTCATGGAGTTCGAGTGAGACCCTGAGAAGGCTGCGGTCAACGTCGCGAAACACGGCGTTGCCTTCCCGGAGGCGGCGACGGTCTTCGGGGATCCGCTGGCGATCACGTACGCCGATCCCGACCACTCCAACGACGAGGATCGTTTCCTGACCTTCGGGAATTCGAGCGAGGGCCATCTTCTGGTGGTCTTGCATACCGACCGCGGCCGCCGCACGCGGATCATCAGCGCCCGCCGTGCGACGCGAAAGGAGAGGAAACTCTATGAAGAAGGATCGTGAGCCCTCGCTCGAAGAGGACGGCCTCCGCCCAGAGTACGACGCGACGGTACTTAAAAGGGGCGTTCGTGGCAAGTATCTGGAACGTTACCGCGCGGGGACAAACCTGGCCCTGCTGGCCCCCGATGTCCGTGCGGCGTTCCCCACGGATGAAGCCGTCAACGAGGCGCTCCGGTCGCTCCTCCACAGCCAGAGCCCGTCCTGACCGCGTAATCCCGTTATCCAGGAGTCCTCGCCGAGTAGCGTGCCAGGAGCATAAGGCTCCACAAAGCCGTCCTCAGAACCTAAACAGTAATCAATCGATTTTTTTGTTTTCACCGGTCGAAATCGCAGGATTCGAGGGCGGCCCACCGATGCTCTGGCTCGATCAACTGCTGATCCTGCTTCCCGGCCTGGCGCTGGTGATCTGGGCGCGGGTCCGGATCGCCCGGGCGCGAGCGAACGCCTGGAGAATCCCAGCCGATCTCAGCGGTGCCGAGGCCGCGGAACGGGTGCTGCGCGCCG
>DAHZZC010000893.1 GCA_027435495.1 Planctomycetales bacterium | reverse complement strand
TCATAGGGCTTCGGCCATTCGAACATCTTCAATGACTCGACCTCGACGCCAGCGCCGGCGGTCCGCAAGGCCGATGCGAGTGCCTCGGCCCGCTCAGCCGACCGGGCGGGGACGACGCCATGAGGCACGGCGGCGGCGACGTGTTCGGCCTCGTCGGGCTTCAACTCGCCCTGGGAACGCAGGATCTCCTCGACCTTCGATCGATCGGAGCCGATGGTCCGAAGAACGACTCCCTTCGAATTCTCCAGGCCCCGAAGGGGCGTGTTGGGCGAATAGAGGTTGCTGTAGGAGCCGCGCGGGCTACCGGCGCGAAGGACGATGTACGACCCGATCAGCCCGGTGAAGAACATCACCTCCGTCGCCAGGAACAGCCAGATCGCCACCTTGCCCGGCGTGACCGGGGCCGAGTGGTGGGGCACGGGGGCGTGTCGGACGCCGGCAGGTCCGGGCTTTGGCCCGACGGCGTCAGTAGGAGCGAGGGCCATCGCGTCGTTGATCCTCCGAGGGACGGGTGGATGGGTGCCGGGCTGGCTCAGGACGACGGGGGACTGAGGAGGAGCAGGAGCAGGATCGCGGGGAGGTAGACCAGCGAGGTCCGGAGCAGTCGACGGGCCCGCAGGTCGCTGGCATCCCGCCAGAACCGGACCGCCGCCGCCACGTAGAACAGCCCCAGCGCCAGGGCGCCGGCGAAGTAGATTCCACCTTCGGCCAGCCCGATCGTCGCCGGCAGGAGTCCGGCGGGAATGAGGGTCAGGGCGTAGGAGACAGCCTGGCATCCGGTCATCCGGCCGCCGTGGTCGTCTCCGGTCAGCATTCGGAAGCCGGCGCGACGATAGTCCTCGCGGTGGATCCAGGCGATCGCCAGAAAGTGGGGGAACTGCCAGAGGAAGACAATCAAGAACAGCGACCACGCCTCGATCCCTAGCCGCCCCGTCGCCGAGGCCCATCCGATCATCGGCGGCAGAGCACCCGGAATGGCTCCAACGGCCGTGTTCAGGGTCGTCACCGGCTTGAGTGGCGTGTAGATCAGGACGTAAAGGAGGAGCGTCGCCAGTGCCACTCCCGCCGCCAGGAGGTTCGCCCAGATCGCCAGGATCATGGTTCCAAGCACACCCAGCGCCAGACCGACGGCGACCGCTTCCATCCCCGTGATCTTGCCGACGGGTAAGGCGCGGCGCGCCGTGCGACGCATCAGGGCATCGCGCGAGCGCTCGAGCCACTGGTTGAGCGCCCCCGCGCCACCGGCGACAAGGGCTGTCCCGATCAGGGTCGCCAGGAGCGTCGACGGATTCGAGGCCCCGCGGGCGCCCAGCAGGTAGCCGACGACGACCGTCACCAGGACCATCACCACCAGCCTCGGCTTGGTGAGCGAGACGTAGCTGAGGAGGCGGGCGCGGGCCGCCGAGGCCATGTCTTCGGTCTCGTCGACCACGATTGCCGGTTGTTCGAGGGCGGCGAGCGATTTCAAGCGACGGCCTCCAGGTCGAGCTTGCCCGGCTCGGCGTGCGGGTCCGGGGCCTGAGCGGGTGCCCCGGCATGGTGGCGGAAGGACCGCAGGGTCAGCACGATCGAGACGGCGAAGAGCAGAGCTCCGTTGGTCTGGTGTCCGGTCCGGATCGCCGCCTGGATCGCCGGGACCGGTCGAGCCGTTCCATCGAGCGGCCAGAGCAGCACCAGCACCACCACACCGAGGAGGATCTGAATTCCCGCGACCGCCGAGAGCAGCCGGGCTGGCCCGACCAGCCTCGGCGTCTCGGCCCGGTGCGCCTTGACCAGGCGCGTCAGCCAGCCCGAATAGACCACGACCACCACGGCGAGCGCCGAGTGGATCCAGAGTGCCATCGGGGTCGCGAAATGCCGCAACCAACTCCCGGCCAGGATCTGGGCGTAGATCATCCCCAGGCCGAACATCGATCGCCAGCGGAGGTTCGCCGGGTCGGCCGTCTGGTCCTCCGCGGTGTTCCAGTCCTTGCCGGAGAAGACGCAAAGTGCCACCAGCAGCCCGAAAAATCCCTGCCCGACGCAGCCATGGGCGGCCGCCAGCACCGTCGAGTTCCAGTTGACCCGGAGCCCGCCCAGCACTCCCTGTCCGATCACCGCGGCGAGAGCCACGACTCCCAGAACCTTGAGCCATTGCCTCGGCTCGAAGGCCAGCAGGGCGACGGTCAGAACAAGGGTCGCCAGGCCCACCGCCGCGCCGTAGAGCCGATGGACATGCTCGACCTGCACCCCGAAGGGAGCCCGCCAGAAGTTGTAAGTAAACATGTTCTCGTGGAAGGTGGTCGGCCAGTCGGGAACGGCCATACCGACCTTGTAGGTGGTGACTGACCCACCCACGTACAGCAGGGGGAGCGTCATCGCCGCCGCGAGCAGGGCGAGGGCGCGGATCAGGGGACGGGGCTTCGCATTCGCAATCATGACTCCAACCCGTGTTGACGGACTCGTCGTCCGCTCCTCTCGGTGATGATCCCCGGGACCGCGCGCTCTCAGGCCATGATCGGGTCGAGCGGCCCGGCCTTCGCCGGGCGGGGCTGGGTCTGGAGGAGGAAATCCTCCTCGACGCCGGGGACGCTGTACTCGTACGGCGGATGGTAGACCGTCGGAATCCTCGCGAAGTTGTAGTGCGGCGGCGGCGAGGGGGTGGTCCATTCCAGGGTGTTCGACCGCCAGGGGTTGTCACCGGCCTTCCGGCCCAGTACCAAACTATACAGGAAGTTCAGGAGGAACAGAATCTGCGCGGCTCCCAGCACCAGGGCGCTGACCGTCATGAACTGGTTCATCCCCAGTGTCCCCGACCCTCGGAGAAATTCATAGATGCTCGGATCCGCGATTCGCCGCGGGTGGCCATGCATTCCGATGATGTGCATGGGGAAGAACGTGGTGTTCATGAAGATGAACGTGAGGAAGAAATGGATCTTTCCCAGCGTCTCGTTCATCATCCGGCCGAACATCTTCGGGAACCAGAAATAGACCGCCGCCAAGATCGCGAACGTGCTGCCGCCGAAGAGCACGTAATGGAGGTGCGCGACGATGAAGTAGGTGTCGTGAATATGGATATCCACCGGGGTCGCGGCCATGAAGATTCCCGAGAGCCCACCGATCACGAACATCGAGACGAATCCAATCGCGTTGAGCATCGCCGAGGTGTACTGAAGCCGTCCGCCCCACATCGTCCCCAGCCAGTTGAAGATTTTGATTCCGGTCGGCACGCCGACGAGCATCGTCGAGGCCGCAAAGAACGAGTTGCCGGCAGGCGTCATGCCGACCGCAAACATGTGATGCGCCCACACGCTCAGGCTGATAAACCCGATCGCCGCCGACGCCGCGACCAT
>DAHZZC010000892.1 GCA_027435495.1 Planctomycetales bacterium | reverse complement strand
ATACTCATCCGCCGCGGTGACGACCGTGTCGCCAGGCTTCCAGGGGAAACCCTCGGCGATCAGGCCAATTCCGTGAGTCGTGCTGGCGACGAAGGCGATCTCGTCTCGGTGCGCGTTGAGCAGTGCGGCGACCGTCCCTCTTATCTCTTCCACCCGGCTGCCGTGCTCGGGCCAGATGACGACACCGTCACGCTCCTGAGCCTCGGCCCAGTGGCGCAGAGCATCGCCCGCCCGTCGGGGGAGCGGAGAAACCGCCGCGTGGTCCAGATAGGCCCACCGATGGGCGACCGGGAACTGCTCCTCCCGGATGACCTCCCAGTCGATCGTCGACATTCGCTCCAAGACCCGCCTCCGGTTTGCGGCCCACGCCGTCGGCCACCGTCAGCGCCGGGCCGACTTCCCCATGATGAAGAGAACCAGCAAGGTGATCAGGCCGGCTCCCAGGTAGCCGGGAACCGGATCCCCCTTCGACTCGCCGCCCGACGCCGGGGCCTCTTCCTGGGCCCGGACCGTGGGTTGTGCGGCCGGAACCAGGAGCAGGCCAAGGGCCATCATCAAGGGGGCGATCCGCTTCGCGATACCGGACATGTCTTCGGGCTCCGTCGAGATTCCACGTGGGTCGTTAGTTGGAGGGCGGCGTTCCCTGTCGGACCTGGACCGAGGTTCGTGATCGGCTTTTCGAGGGGTCGCGGAGGGCCAGCGGACGGCGGTCGGATTCTCCGGTCATCGGGAGCCATTCCCGAAGCGGCCGAACCCGCCGACGGAACTCGCGGCGGGCCATTGCCACCGCCTTCCACGACGGACCCCGCGATCGCAGGTGGGCCACGTAGTCGTCCAGCTCGATCGCCCAGAAGCGATACTCACGCCCCCGGAATTCGTAGGCGCCGTTATCGCCCGGCAGCGGAAACGTGGCGATCGGCTCGGCGTAAGCGAAGACCAGGACCGAGCGAAACCCGGGTCCGAAGATCGCCTGCCAGCGGACCAGGGCCTCGAGGTCGTCCGTCTTGACCCAGTTCTCCCAGGCGCGGAGGCCGCGCGAATCCTTTCCTTTCTTCCCCTTCACCTCAACCACCAGGTTGGAGGCGAAGGCAGGGTAGAGCAGGAAGTCAGGATTCTTGAGGCCATCCTCACCGAAAATGGCGCGGCGCGTCTCGTCGATCGCCACGCAGGGGACGCGCAGCGATCGGACGAATCCTTCAAAAGCGGCCTCATAATGGTTGGAACGCCTCGCCATCGCCGTACTTCTCGGATCGGACTCTGAGTCGACGGTTCGCCTGCCGCACGTCCCATCATCCGGATTCGGCCGGCGCGGTCAATGCTCCGGCCTCGGATTCCGGCCGTCGATTGTCACGATCGGCAGTCGAGGACCGCGCATCCTCGGCCGTCGACGCGGCGGTAGGAGCGCCTCGGCATATTCCCAGAGTTGTTCGGGTGTCTCGAAGATTCGCTCGAACGACCAGTCGGAATCGTACTCGCAGTTGTTGGTCTTGTACTCTCGACAGATTTTCGGCCGGTTGAAGTAGATCCCGCAGCGATTGTCCGACCTGAGAAAGTGGCACCGTGTCATCACGAGCAGATACCACGTCCCCTTTTCGACGTAGATCATGACCTTTTCGTGGGCGAGGTACCATCGGATGGCATCGTAGTCATCCCAGGTGGTCGGAGAGTCGATCGGGAGTGAGAAATACCGGCAGCACTTCCCGGTGCAATGGTCGCAAAGGCATTCGCCCGGCTTCAACTCGGCGCGAGTCGGCTTCGGTTTTCGGGGCTTGCGGGCCGTGGTCACGTCGCGGGTCCTTGACGGGTCGAGTCGATCGGATGCGAGTCGAGCGCGGCGATCGCCCCGGCGACCGCCTCGACGTGCGCCTCGGTCGTCCCACAGCACCCGCCGATCATACGAACATTGTACCCGACGAGTTTGCGGACTGCGGAGGCGAATGTCGATGGCGTCGACGAGCCTTCCGGATCGTCGGGATCGATTCCTGGCTTGACGAGCAGCGGAACGGGTACCGCGGATGCCAGTCGTCGGACCTCTTCCAGCATTTCGGGCAAGGCTGGGCGGCAGTTCGACCCGATCACATCGGCGCCGGCATCGACCAGGCGACGGGCGGCAGCCTCGATCGGTTCGGGCCAGGCCCAAAGGCTGGCGATCAATGGCGGCCGTCCAGGGATCGAGGCGAGTTCCCGAAGATCCGCGATTGCGGCTTCAAGAGGGAACGTCTCAAGGACCAGTCCGTCGACGCCAGCCTCCATCAGGATTTCGGCCTGCTCCCGGGCTGCTCCGATCCCGTCCGCCGCAGTCGGTCCGATATCGCCGAGGACAAAACCCGATTCTCCGGCCGCACCACGCGCCAGCTCCACGGCGGCCCGGTTTATCTTCGCGAGATCGTCCGCGCGGTCGAATCGCGAGAGCCAGGACCGATTCGCGCCGAAGGTGTTCGTCAGAAGGGCGACGGCGCCGGCTCGGGCGTCGCGGGCGTGAACTCCGGCGACCCCGGCGGGGCGATCGACGTTCCATAGAGAGGGGTCGTCATGACGCGGGTCGAGACCGAGGGCGATCAGGCGAGTCCCCATGCCGGCGTCGAGCGCGATCGGCCGCCGCGCTATCGCCTGAAGGAGTCTGCTCACGTCGGCTTGGTCCGGTTGCGGAGCCGGACGCTGACCCGGACGAGGAACCGAGTTTCCTCGTCGGTGAGAGAGGAACGGCCCTCGTTGTAGAGCTTCGTCAAAATCTCGTCCATCCGGCGCTCCTCGGCGGCCTCGCGTGCCATACGTCGCTCGCGGCGGAGTTCCGACCGCCGCCGCCGCCACCGCTTCAGGGCACTCTCGGGATGGGGACCGGCGGCGGCTGTACCGGCTTCGAGGCTGGTGTAACCTTCGGAAAAGTCATAGCCGAAGAGGCCGTCGTCGAAGTAGCCGCCTTCCTCAAGCATCCGGGCCTCGATCCGAACCATGGACTCGACCACCAGCGCCAGGCCGATCAGGACCCATCCATCGCCGCCCAGGCTGATGACCAGACGGAGGAGCCCGACGGCACCCAGGACCAGGACACAGCTCCGGGCCGTCCAGAAGGCGGCTGGGTTGTCGCGCGAGGCGATCGGCGAGTGGCTTCCCTGCCAGGCTCGGAACGCCCGGCCGAAGTCAAAGGGCAGGGCCGGGATCAGGTTCGCCAGCAGGAGGACCCAGTTCCAGTAGGCGAACCAGCCGATCGCCCAGACGGGGCCGCCAGCCTTCACCAGAGCGTCGCCGATCATCGGGGCGCCGAAGTCGGCCTTGCCGTTGCCGAACGGCGAGATCGGCACGTGCGCCCCGGTGAAGATCCGCAGCCCGATCGAGGTGACCAGGAAGAGCAAGACGCTGGTGATCGGGCCGACCAGAGCGATCCAGTAATGCTCGCCGGACCGCATCGAGAACGACGGTCCGACCAGGTTCCCCAGGGGCCAGAGGTGGACCTCGTCCTGATCGCATTCCAGCCAGGAGGCCGCCGCGGCATGGCCCATTTCATGAAGCACCAGCGCGAGCAACAGCAGGCCGAGCCATTCGGCCGTATGCAGCACGTGCGGCAGGGGCGCCTCGGACCCAGGCCAAAAGAGCGCAGCGAGAAGTGACCAGGCCACAAAGACGATCAGCACGATGTGGACCCGGACCGACGTGCCGAACCATCGGCCGAGGCGGATCGGCGACCAGGTCAAAGGATCGCTCATGGGCGGCCACTCGGAGGGGATGGCGCGCGTCCGACCAGGGACGCTGCTCTCCTGAACTTCTAAGTTATCAGTCGCCGCGGCTCGCCGCAACGGATCTTGCAATCGCCGTGCCGGCTCAGAAGAGGGCGGATCGCCTTCTCAGGGAACGAGTGAAGCCACGTCTTGCGCGGGGGAGCGAGCGGTGGGATGGCGGGACGGCGGGATGGCGGGATGGTCAGTTGGGCGGGAAAACGCTACCTTAAGGACTGGCCTCGGAACGGGCCGGTGGGCGTCGGTGAGGGAGCCGCGCCCGTGTCCTGGAGATGCGGGGAGCCAGGCGCTTGCGGATCGGTATTGGCCACGACACGCATCGGATGGAAGAAGGGCGCCCTCTGATCCTGGGTGGGCTCCGAATCGAGCACCCGAGGGGGCTGGTTGGGCATTCGGACGCCGACGTGGTTTGCCACGCGGTCGCCGACGCTCTCCTCGGCGCCGCCGGGATGGGCGACATCGGCGAACACTACCCCGACACCGACCCAAAGTGGAAGGGACTCGACAGCACCCGGTTGCTCGCCGAGGTGGTCGACCGGATCGGGCAGGCCGGCTGGCGTATCGTCAATTGCGACGTGATTATCCACGCCCAGGAGCCAAAGCTCGGCCCGCACAAGCCGATCATCCGGGCGAATCTCGCGCGGCTGCTCGGTGTCGGCGAGGATGTGGTCAACGTCAAGGCCAAGACCGGCGAGCGGGTCGGCCCGATCGGCCGGGGCGAGGCGATCGCCTGCGAGGCCGTCACCCTCATTGAGGCCGCCGCCAGCCCGGCCGCGAGAGATCGATCGGAGTTCGTCTGACATGCCGCTGCGCGTCTATAACACGATGACCCAGGCCAAGGAGCCCTTCCGGACCGTCGTCCCCGGCAAGGTCGGGATGTACGTCTGCGGTCCGACGGTCTACTCGCCCAGCCACATCGGCCACATGGTCGGCCCGGTCATCTTCGACACGATCAAGCGCTACCTGACCTACGCCGGATACGAGGTCACCTGGGTCGTTAACATCACCGACGTCGACGACAAGCTGATCGTCCAGGCGCAAAAAGAGGGAACGACCGTCGCCGAGCTGGCCGGGCGGATCACTCGCGATTACCTCGATTGCCTCGCGGCGTTATCGGTCGACGGGATCGACCGGATGCCCCGCGCCACGGAGCATATCGCCGAGATCATCGAAATCAATCGCGAGCTGATTGCCAGGGGGTTCGCCTACGAGTCGGGCGGCGACGTTTACTTCGAGGTCGGTAAGGCGCCCGACTACGGCAAGCTCAGCCATCGAGACCCCGAGGAACTCATGGCGGGCGCCCGAATCGAGCCGACGGCGCTGAAGCGCCACCCCGGCGACTTCGCGCTCTGGAAGCGGTCGAAGCCCGGCGAGCCGTCGTGGGAGAGCCCGTGGGGATCCGGCCGACCAGGGTGGCACATCGAGTGCTCGGCGATGAGCATGAAAATCCTCGGCCGCCACTTCGACATCCACGGCGGAGGTGTCGACCTCGTCTTCCCGCATCACGAGAACGAGCTGGTGCAGTCCGAGTGCTTCAGCGGCGAGACCTTCGCCACGTTCTGGTTACACAATGGTCTTCTCACGAACAAGGGGCGGAAGATCTCCAAGTCCGACCCCGACACGGTTGTCCTGATGAGCGATCTGCTCCGGGCGCATGCGCCGGATACATTGCGGGCGCTTCTGCTCTCCAGCCATTATCGGCGGCCGATCGACTTCGGACCCGGTCGACTCGACGAGATCGACCGCGGCTTGCAGACCTTCATCCGGGCCTTCGAACGGTTCACTGAGTTAACCGGCGAGTCGTTCCATGCGATGGAGGCGCCGGTACGCCGTCGCGACATCGACCATGGCGGCTCGGCGATGCTCCGCGAGGTCACCGAGCACCGCGAACGGTTCCTCGATGCGATGGACGACGACTTCAACACCGGAGGGGCGCTCGGAGAGCTCTTCGAGATCGCCCACGCGCTGAACCGGTTCGCGAACGAGCCGGGCCTCGACCGCCCTGGCCGGCTCGAAGAGTACCGATCGGGAATGCTGATCCTCCGCGAGCTGACCGCGATCCTCGGCCTGTTCCTCCGCCCGCCCGCCCGGTCAGACGTTTCCGAAGGCGTGCTGACGAACGACCTGCTCTTGCTGCTGGTCGACCTTCGCAACCGCCTCCGGAAGGAAAAGAACTTCGCCCTCGCCGACGAGGTCCGCGACCGTCTCGCCGGTCTCGGCGTCGTCATCGAGGATCGGCCCGACGGCTCCAAATGGCGCATCGAGCCGCGCAAGAATCCGTAGAGGAGGGGCGCCCCGGCGTCTCCGGCGCGGGCGCCCGAACTCCACCTTGCGGAACCCAGCGACTCCAGGAAGGAGACCGTCACCGATGGCGACCGCCTCGCGCGATGCTACGACCGAGAACGCCGCCGTGATCGACCGGGTCGTGGGGATCGATCCCGGCCTGAACGTGACGGGTTATGCGGTGGTTGAGCCCTCGGCGCGCGGGGCGTTCGTTGTCGAGGCTGGCGTGATCCGCCCCGGCTCCGGCTGCAAGTCGATGGGCGATCGGCTGGCCTGGATCCACCGGGGGATTGTCGAGGTGCTCGACGCCTTTCCCCCTGGCGCCGTGGCGCTGGAGCAGGTGCATAGCCACGTCAACTTCCCCCGCACCTCGATCCTGATGGCTCATGCAAGGGGTGTGATCGTGCTGGCCGCTGCGCTCCGCGAGACACCGGTTGTTGGCTATGCGCCGACCCGAATCAAGAAGACGCTCACCGGGAGCGGACGCGCCCCCAAATCGCAGATCCAGCACGCGATCATGACAGAACTGGGCCTGGACCGGCTTCCCGAGCCCCAC
>DAHZZC010000891.1 GCA_027435495.1 Planctomycetales bacterium | reverse complement strand
CGCGGTAACTCGACCGTCGAGCGGTTCGGCGGGCCCGAGCCGCCGGGATGATTCGGCCTCGGAGACTACTGCATGACCATGTCCAATGCGATCTCGGGTCGATCTGTCGGCCCGACGGCCAGCGTGGCTCCACTCGCTGCGCACGTACGCTCGCACTCCCATCGGATGACTCACGAACATCCGACTGCCGACGGGCTCGCCCGCGGGCTGGGATGGTTCAGCATCGGGCTGGGGCTCTCCCAGCTCCTGGCTCCGCGCGGCGTCGCCCGTTTCATCGGCATCGCGGATGATACCAGAAATTGCGCCCTGATGCGACTCCTCGGCCTGCGCGAGCTGGCAAGCGGCGTCGGAATCCTTTCGTCACGCCGCCCGGGGGGATGGGTCTGGGCCCGAGCCGCTGGCGACGTCATGGACCTGGCCCTTCTCGGCTCGGCGATGGCCTCGGACGAAACAGAGAAGGACCGGCTCGCCGCGGCAACCCTCGCCGTGATCGGGGTCACCGCCGCCGACATCTACGAGGCCGTCCGCCTCAGGGAGACGTCCGGGCCGCTCGCCTCGGCAGGCGGCTTGGGCCTTCGCGAGGTCCACGTTCGGAAGGCCATCACCGTCAATCGACCCGTCAAGGAGGTCTATGCCTTCTGGCGCGATGTCCGAAACCTGCCCCGGTTCATGCAGCATCTTGAGTCGGTCGAGGAGATCGGCGACGACCGGACACGTTGGCGGACCCGGGCGCCCGCCGGGATGTCGGTCGAGTGGGAGGCTCAGACTGTCGAGGACCGGCCCAACGATCGGATCGCCTGGAAGTCGGTCGAGGGCTCTCAGGTGGACAATGCGGGCTCAGTCCGCTTCGTCAAGGCGCCAGGCGGACGGGGGACTGAGGTCCACGTTGAGTTGCGATACAGCCCGATCGGCGGTGCGATTGGGGCCGCCATCGCCTGGCTCTTCGGTGAGTCGGCCGACCAGCAGATCTACGACGACCTCCGTGCCTTCAAGCAGGTGATCGAGACCGGCGAGGTCCTCGTCTCCGAAGGGTCGCTCGGGCACCGCGGGCGCTACTGGCAGCGGCCGGCCCAGCCACCGGCCAATCTCCCGGTCGACTGGCCCGCGCTCGAGGATTGAATTCGGTCCGCAATTCCATCACCTTGAAGGAGACGAACCTTGAAAGCGAATTGCTGGATTTCGACGGGAAAAGTGCGGGTTGACCGCGTCCCCGACCCAGGAATCCTCAACGCCCGCGACGCGATCGTTCGGATCACCTCGACGGCGATCTGTGGATCGGACCTGCATCTCTACAACGGCTTCATGCCGACGATGCACTCCGGCGACATCCTCGGCCATGAGTTCATGGGCGAGGTCGTCGAGGTGGGGCCAAAGGTCAAAAATCTCTCGGTGGGCGATCGTGTCGTCGTACCGTTCCCGATCGCCTGCGGCGGATGTCTGCAATGCGAGCGACAGATGTATTCGCTCTGCGAGAATTCGAACCCCAACGCCTGGATGGCCGAGAAGCTCTTTGGACATTCCGCGGCTGGCATCTTCGGCTATTCGCACCTGACCGGCGGATTCGCCGGCGGCCAGGCCGAGTACGCCCGCGTACCCTATGCCGATGTCGGCCCGATCAAAATCCCCGATGGACTCACAGACGATCAGGTTTTGTTCCTTTCCGACATCCTGCCGACTGGTTACATGGCCGCCGAGGCCTGCGAGATCAAGCCGGGGGATGTCGTTGCGGTTTGGGGATGCGGGCCGGTCGGGCAGTTCGCGATCAAGAGCGCCTACCTGCTGGGCGCCGAGCGAGTCATCGGTATCGACCGATTCCGCTACCGACTCCGGATCGCCCGCGACCGTGCCGGTGCCGAGACCATCAACTATGAAGACCAAGATGTCTACGAGAACCTGCTTGAGATGACTGGCGGGCGCGGGCCTGACGCGGTCATTGACGCCGTCGGCCTGGAGGCGCACGGTTCGGGAGCCACCTACGCCTTCGACCGGATCAAACAGGCAATGATGTCGGAGACCGGCCGACCGATCGCGCTCCGCGAGGCAATTATGGCCTGCCGGAACGGCGGGATCGTCTCGGTTCCTGGCGTCTTCGGTGGTCTCATCGACAAGTTCCCGATGGGCTCGTTCATGAACCGGGCGCTGACGATGAAGACCGGGCAGACCCACGTCCAGCGGTACATGAAGCCGCTGCTCGATCGAATTCAGAAGGGAGAGATCGATCCGAGCTTCATCATCACCCATCGACTCCCCCTGGACCGGGCGCCCGAGGCCTATCAAATGTTCTGCGACAAGCAGGACGAGTGCCTGAAGGTCGTCCTCAAACCGTGATCAGGTCGAGGGCGCCGGTCGGTGCATGATTCCTTTCCCGGCCGGCGTCCCCCCCGCGCCTCCAATAGTCCGCGATGGGGCGACCAGGCGGGTGGCTTCGGCGGTCGGCGAGGGTGCGATGGCGATCCAGTTTGTCCATGCCTTCTTCGAAGCGTTGGACTCAGAGCCGGAGCATCATGATCGCCACAAGCATCACCGCAACGGCGATCATCAGGACGACGCGAGGATTCCAGGGCACGCGATGAAAACGCGATGAGATGTGATATTTCACATCCTCGCGGACCTCGGCAACCCGCTCACCGATCGCATCGAGCGTAGGAGTTCGAATGTCGACAGGCGATCCGAGCAGATCGCGCCAATGTCCGTAACAGAGAGCGGCGGCATCAAAGACAATTGGTGCCAGCAGCGATGAGGCAACAAACAGCGAAAGGATGGGAAGGAACTTCCGCCGGGGACGGTCAGGGTGGATGTCTGGGGCGAGCACAATCACTTGCTTGGACATGGGACGGTCCTTCTCTCCAAGCGAGGCAGGCGGGAGGGATCAGGGAATGTCGTGGCGGGGGGTCTCCGTGCTGGTTATCATCGGCTATTTCTTGAGCATCATCTCGTACATCTGAATGCCCGCCGGTCCGACGAGCACCACGAAGACGCCCGGGAAGATGAAGAGAATCAGCGGGATCATGATCTTGACCGCCGTCTTGGCGGCCTTTTCCTCGGCGAGCTGACGGCGACGGAGCCGCATCGCATCGGACTGGACGCGGAGTGCCGAGCCGATACTGGTTCCAAACCGCTCGGCCTGGATGATCACAGCAGCGAGCGCGCGGACATCGTCGACACCGGTGCGCGTTCCCAGGTCGCGAAGGACGTCCTTTCGAGCCCGGCCCATCTGAAGCTGGAAGTTAGCAATGGCGAGTTCCTCGCATAGGACCGGGGCCGAGTGGGCCAGCTCGCCGGTGACGCGCCGCATTGCGGCGTCAAGGCCCAGGCCAGCCTCCACGCAGACGACCATCAAGTCGAGGGCATCGGGAAGGCTCAGGAAAATCGACTCGCCCCGCTTCTTTTTCTGCTGGCCGATCGCGAAGTCGGGAAGGTAAAACCCGATCGCAGCGGCGGCAACAATGGTGGTTAGTGACGACTGCGAGAGGCCCGAATTCATCATGGCGGCCGGGACCGAGACCGCCAGACCAACGAGCAACCCTAGGGACTTCAGCCCAAAGAAGATCGTGACCGCGTTCTCCTGTCGATATCCGGCGTTGAGAAGCTTCAGCCGGACCTTCCCAACTTCGGCCTCATCCGAGGGCCGCACCGATTGCCCGAGCCTTCGCGCGGCCTCGGTCACCTTCGCCTGAAACGCCTCCTGCCGGCGCACCGTGGTCGACTCGGTCGCCTCGCGTGATGAGACTCCCTCGATCAGTCGGCGCAGGCGGTCCTCCGCTCGCTGGGGCCGAGACGAGGCCGCTGTCAGTGCGACCCATGTCGCGATCGTGATCGCGACAAAAACAGATAGAGGGATAAAAATATCGTGATGAATTGTCATGGACGATCATACCTTGATCGCAACGATCTGCTTGATCGCGAACGCTCCGACCACCTGGAGCACGGCGGTGGCAGTCAGCAACTTGACCCCGACCGGCGTGGTGAAGAGCGTACTAATGTAATCGTAGTTCACGGTGGCGAGGAACGCGAGCAGGGCCGGCGGCATTGCCAGAAGGACAGCACCCGAGAGTCGTCCCTCGGCCGTCAGCGCCTTGACGTGACCGAAAAGCTCGAATCGCTGCCGGATCAGCCGTCCAATCTTGTCGAGCACCTCGGCGAGGTCGCCGCCGGTAGCTCGCTGGATAACCACGGCGATCACAAAGAATCGAACGTCCATGACCGGGATCCGATCGGCCATGTTACGGAGAGCGATTTCGATTGGGATACCGAGGTTTTGCTCCTCGAAGACGCGGTTGAACTCGTCAGCGATCGGGCCCTTCATCTCCTCGGCGACCAGTCGGAGACCCGAGGCCAGCCCGTGGCCCGCGCGGAGAGCCCGACTAATCAACTCGACCGCATCCGGCATCGCGGCGACGAACTGGCTAATCCGCCGCCGTTTTCTCATGAGCAGCCAGAGAAATGGCATCGCCGCGAGAAACACCGAGCCAATCGGTATCACGTAGATCGGGAGGTGGAAGACCACTCCTACGACCAATCCGGCGACTGCCAGAGCGCCGACGATCCCGAGAAATCGGCGAAAACTTATGTTCACGTCAGCCTGTTCGTAGAGCAGGTTGAGGTTTTCCGCGTTCGGGATCAACTGGGTCCAGAACGACGGCCGGCCGAGATCGATGGCGACAGGTCGCGCCAGGATGCCCGAGGACAGGTCCGCCTTCTTGGGCTTTCGCCTTTTCTGCCCGGTCAGGTCATCAAGCCGCTCCTCGGCCTTCGCCTCGGTCGAACGCGACATCACCAGCCCGAGCGCGCCGAACAGAAGGATCACGCCCAGGCCGACCAGCATCGGTATCAGGTTGGCATTGTTCAAGGGATAACCTGCGGATATTCAATAGGTGACTTATCTTCAATCTGTATGTGCTGGATTGAAGATTTGGGATGGAGTGGGGTCGAAGTCTCTCAGTCTCTCAGCAGCACGCGTTGTCGGAATAGATCGGGAGAGAGATGGCAGCCGGCGGATTCGAGCCGTTCCATGAACGTGGGCCGGATTCCGGTCGCAATGAACTCCCCATGGGCCCTGCCGTCTTCGTTGACACCGATCTGCCGGAAGGCAAAGATCTCCTGCATGATGATGGTGTCGCCCTCCATGCCGATGACCTCCGAGATGCTGGTCACCTTGCGCGGCCCGCCCTGGAGCCGGCTAGCCTGGATGATGAGGTCGACGGCCGAGGCGAACTGCGAACGGAGCGCCCGGATCGGCAGTTCAAGTCCGGCCATGCTGATCATGGTTTCGAGCCGGCTGAGAGCGTCGCGCGGGGTGTTGGCGTGGACGGTGGTCATCGAGCCTTCGTGACCGGTGTTCATGGCCTGGATCATGTCAAGCGTCTCAGCGCCGCGGCACTCGCCGATAATGATCCGGTCAGGCCGCATTCGGAGTGCGTTCTTGACAAGATCGGTGGCCGTGACGGCGCCCCGACCCTCGATGTTGGGCGGGCGTGTTTCCAGGCGAACAACGTGGTCCTGCTGGAGCTGCAATTCGGCGGCGTCCTCGATCGTGATCACGCGGTGGTCGTGCTGGATGAAGCTGGAGAGCGTATTGAGAAGGGTCGTTTTTCCTGAGCCGGTCCCTCCCGAGATGATAACGTTCAGTCGGGCCCTCATGGCGCCTTCCATCAACTCGAGCATCTCGGGCGTGAACGCCTTGAATCGAAGGAGGTCGTCCTTCGAAAGCGGCTTGGAGCCGAACATTCGAATCGTGACGACCGGCCCGTCCAGGGCCAGGGGTGGAATGATCGCGTTGAACCGAGAGCCGTCAGGGAGCCGGGCGTCGACCATTGGCGAGGTTTCGTCCACGCGTCGTCCGACGCGAGAGACGATTCGGTCGATGATCTGGAGGAGGTGCTCGTTGTCTCGAAAGGTCACCTCCGAGCGCTGGATGCGCCCCAATTTCTCGACGTAAATCTTCTTCGGCCCATTG
>DAHZZC010000890.1 GCA_027435495.1 Planctomycetales bacterium | reverse complement strand
GCCGACGACCTGCTGCTAAGGCGAGAGGAGGAGGAGCGGCGGGCCAGGGAGCGGGCGCGGGCGGCGGCGTGGCCTGCCGGCATCCCGGCGGCTGCGTTCGCCACGCTCGGTCTCCCGACGGCCGCGTCGCTCGCCGAGATCAGGGCCGCCTACCGGAGGAGGGCCTTCCTGCTGCACCCGGACCGGGGCGGCGATCACGCGGCGATGGTGGCGCTGAATGTCGCCTACGAGGATGCCGCCTGGTACGCCGAGTGGCGGGGGTGAGCCGGGGCGGGGTTCGTGACGATCGTCGGCCGGGGCATCTCCGCCCATCCGCCGATCCGGCTGGCGGTGCCGGTCACGAGGATCGGTGATTGTGGCATGGACGCGAGCCCTCCCCATGCCGTCGGGGAGTTCTCCGGGCAGGGGAAATCGGCCGCCGAAGAGTCGAGGGCCTGGACGCGAAACCGCCTCCGGGCCAGCCTACCGGGGACGAGGGTCACCACGGAGGGACGCCGGTTCTTCCTGTCCCAAACCCCGGTTGCCGCGGGGCATCCGTCCCGGTATTCACCTCGGACCGCGCCGCCCGATGCATCTCCCACTCTTTCGAAGGAGCTGACAGGGCAGAGCCAGGATCTCGCCAAGAAGAACCGTCGCGACCTGCCAGACGACATCAAGCGGCTGGAGGGCCTGACCGCCGATATGGCGACCCTTGCGGTGAACGACGCGGTTCCCTCCAGGTCGCTCGGCAACACTTGCCGCAGGAGGTCTTCACGATCCTCGGGATGATCGACTGAGGCCCCACCAAACCCGAAACCCGCCGGCAGGCCATCACACGCGACGCGCTGCTGGATTGCTGCGGCCAGTCGTAGGATGCAGCCGATGTCCCTGCTAAGCTCCCAGCCGCGGTTCCGGTTCACTTTCTAAGTTCGGATTTCGCAGTTTTGAGAGGCGGTCTCTGATCAGAAAAACACGTCGGCTCCCTTGCATTTTCTGGGTTACTCCTCTGGGTTGGCGAACCTCGAAGAGACACCCCACAAGGGAGCCGACCCATGGAACTTACCTCCTCCTTCGCCGACCTGCTACGGCACATTTCTCCCGTCTTCACCGCTCCGACCTACCAGACCTTCGTTGCTATCGTCGCGGGCTGGATCCTCTCCCAGCGGCATCGCTTCATCACCGAGGTCATCTTTTCCAGCGGCAACGTCGGCAACGGACACTGGTCGCAATTCCATCGCTTCTTCAGCCATGCCGCCTGGGACATCGACACCTTCTCCCTGTTCCTGGCCAAACTGGTCATGACGATCCTTGCCCCCGGTGCTCTGTTGCTCTGGGCCGTCGATGACACCCTCTGCCGCAAGCGCGGCTTGACCCTCTACGGCGCCGGCATGCACTACGATCCGCTGATCTCCAGTCGTTCCAAGGCTCTGGTCCGTTGGGGACACGATTGGGTCGTGCTTTGCCTGATCATCATCAACCCCTTGTGGGGCCCCACCAAGGGCGAACGCTAACTAACATGTTCATCCAGCAATCACTTCCATCAGGAACGCGTCGGACCAGCCGCAGGCGCGGCGCCTCCTGATCAGGCTCTGCCGCCGGTCGGGGTGCGGGGGCCGGCAACTGCAGGTAGGTCCGCTCCTCACGGCGGCCGTGCCCGCGGTCGGTCGTCGTCAGCTCCTCGGCCCCCTCGAGGTCTCCTTCCAGCCGCTCGTCGATGTGCTCGATGACGGCCCGGTGCATCGACTCCTGGTTCCCCTTCAGCGCCAGCACGTAGTCGGCCCGGCCGCGAATGATCTCCTCGGCGATCGCCTTCTGGGGCCCCATCGCATCGATCGTCACGACGACGCCGCGGACGTCGATCTACCGCAGCAATTCCGGGCTCGCCGTGATCTCGTTGGACTTCTCCTCGCAGACCTGCAGGCCCAGCGCCAGGCCGTACTCGCCGGCCCAGGCGGTGACGACGTGCAGGGCGCCGAGCTCGTGGCTCGCGTCGTGGCTGCGTCGGGCCGACTTGCCGTCGAGGGAGATGATCGGCCGGTCGACGCCCGTCTCGGCCGTGGCGTCGTCGCGGAGCCGCGCGATCCAGGCGTTGAAGGCGGCCTCGAAGGCCTCGGGCTGGAGCAGCATCAGCACGCGGCGGAAGACGTCCTGGCCGGGGATGCCGTGGGACAGGTCGAGGATGCGCGTCAGGAGCCCCTCCTTGAGCTCGGCCCAGCGGGCGATGACGGTGGGCCCGGCGGCGCCGGCGAGGACGGCCAGGACGGTGGTCCGCGAGAGGAGGCCCAGGAAGGGGAGGCCTGCGAGTCGCGCAAACCACTTGCGGACGGAGACGAATGGGACGAGCAGAGCCGGTGCGGTAGGATGGTCGGGATTGATGAATGCCACAATCCCGTATCATGGGAGGGTCTGGGATGAGAGACCCGAGAAGGCCCGGCCAGTTCCTCCGTTGCAAGGCCTCCATCGGCCGGTTTTTCCCGGTCCTGTGGGTTCTCGGGTGTCTGGCCATCGGCTCTGTGCGGGCCGGGGCCATGGGGAGCGATCCCGAGCGGGATCCTGTCGTCAGACTCGTCGAGCGTCTGGGAGGACAGCTCCGGCGAGATGAGGGCGCCCCGGGGCGTCCAATCGTCGAGATCCGGTTGAGCACCACGAGCGTCACGGACGACCAGCTCGGTGAACTTCGCGGCGTGGCCTCGTTGCGGAGCCTGGATCTGAGCCAGACGCGGATCTCCGACGTCGGACTGGCGCGGTTGCGTGGGCACCAGGGCCTGCGGAGCCTGCTCCTCTTCGACACGAAGGTCACCGATAAGGGTCTTGAGCACGTCTCGACGATGAACGCCCTCGAGACGCTGGGCGTGGGCGCCTGCGACGTATCCGGGCCGGGACTGAGCCATCTCGGATCGCTGAAGCACCTGAAGGCCCTCAGCCTCGTCGCATTGGATCTCGACGATCCCGGGTTGGCAGACCTGCCGAGCTTGCCTCTCCTCGAAAAGCTCGACCTCATCGGGTTGAAAATCACGGACGCGGGGCCAGGACACGTGCGGGGCCTCTCGCGACTGCGGCGACTCGCCCTCGATGACAACGCGATCACCGATGCGGGCCTCAACCATCTGTCAGGATTGACCAACCTGGAAGAGCTTTCCCTCCAGGGCACCCGGGTGACCGACGCGGGCCTCGTCGCGTTGGAGTCCCTGCCTCACCTCAAGCAGTTGAAGCACAACCGCACGAAGATCACCGCCGCCGGTCTGGACCGTCTTCGACATCTCGACCGCACGGTGGCCTCATCCGTCGTGGACCAATTGAAGGCCGCGGAACCCCGCAAGGAGGCGGGAGCTCTCGCGAAGCC
This sequence comes from Planctomycetales bacterium, assembly GCA_027435495.1. Lineage (GTDB taxonomy): Bacteria > Planctomycetota > Planctomycetia > Isosphaerales > Isosphaeraceae > JAKAUH01. The sequence continues at coordinate 868 of DAHZZC010000890.1, read as the reverse complement.
CGACGACACCACCCTCGAACGAATTCGGGCCGCAGTGACGAAGGCCCTGCCGCCGTTGCAGAAGAGTATGCTCGTCTATGCCGAGAAGCGTGATTGCTTCTCGTGTCATCATCAGACGGTTCCGCTCGTCGCCCTTCAGATAGCCCGTGACCGCGGCCTCGCGATCGACGAGGACGCCTTCCAGGGGACCATCGACCTGACGCTGGCCGACCTGGAGAGTGCTCTGGCGGCGTATCGCAAGGGGCAGGGACAGCCCGGCGGCGTCGAGCGCGGCGCTTACGCCTTGTGGACGCTCGAGGTTGGCGGCCGGCCCGCGAATGAGGTCACCGCCGCCGTGGCGGGATACTTCCTGGCGGCTGAGCGACACCCTGACCACTGGAGCATCGCCTCACGGCGCCCGCCGATGGAGGCCAGCCATTTCACCGCGACGGCCCTGGCCCTCCGCGGATTGCGGTATTACGCGACCAGGAGTCAGGCCGGCACCGTCCAGGATCGAATCCGCCATGCCCGTGTCTGGCTGATCGCGAGCCGCCCGGTCGACACTGAGGACCGCGTCTTCCGCCTCTGGGGTTTAAAGTATGCCGATGCGGCGCCCGCCGAGGTCGGCGCCGCGGTCAAGGATCTACTGGCGGCCCAGCGTGGCGATGGCGGCTGGGCCCAGACCGATAAGCTGACCAGCGACGCCTATGCGACCGGCTCCGCGCTCGTGGCTCTGCATCAGGCCGGCGGACTGGCGACCGACGACCCGGACTACAGCCGCGGGCTTTCGTTCCTGCTTCGCGAGCAGAAGGCCGACGGCACCTGGTTCGTGGCTTCACGGAGCCATCCGTTCCAGACCTACTTCGAGAGCGGCTTCCCCTACGGCAAG
>DAHZZC010000889.1 GCA_027435495.1 Planctomycetales bacterium | reverse complement strand
GACGCTGAACTGGGACCGGGCCGTGTCGGCCGACATCGCCGTCATGGCCTCGTTGTAAGCCGTCCCCTGATAGGGCGGATTATTCGAGCTGCTAGGAGCGCTGCGGGTGAAGGGCGTGTAGTTAACTTGACCACTCTGAGTCTGCCCGAGCTCGGCCAGCGCGGGCAAGTCGTTGATTGGCGCGAAGCCCTCGACGAGGTCGTAGTACGAGCTCGAGGTACTGACCTGCATCCCGGCGTCTTGCACCTGGGTGAGGAACTGCGAGAAGTCGCCGCCGTTGAGCATTTTCAACTGGAGGCCCACGTTGCCGCCCTGGAACTCAACGCCAGGGAACTGCTGCGTGAGCGAACTCGAGCTGTCTCCGCTCTGGATGTAAGCTTCATAGATGCTGACCGCCGACGAGCCCAGGTTCGCCATCGGCCCGTTCTGGGCGTCGGCCAGATTGCCGGGATCGGTCGGCTTCCAGATCGGCGTGGGACTGGGACTGCCACCGCTGAGGAGACGACGATCCTCGAGCGATTCGATCCGGGGCAAGCCCTGCCGCGAGGCGCTGGACTTGCCGCGGCGCCGATCGAGCTTGTGATTGCGACCATTTGACTTGAAGCTACCCATCGACAGACTCCCCGGTAAGCTCGGAAGCCCAACCCGATCGAGTCGCCCAAATCCCGGCGCACTCGAACTCGGATTCCGCTCCCACACCCTCAAGGTGACTCAAGTAGACTGCGGAGACCACCGTCCGCCCTCGGACCCGACCTCGGCCGCCCAGACCCTCATACTGCCGAGCCGTCGGACCTGTTCCGTGCCGCCCCAAAAACCCTGATCCCGACCCGGCCTCCGAACCCAATCGGCCCACGCGCACCGCGATCCCAGGGGCTCTCCCCCGCCATCGCCCGCCCGTCGCGGACCGTCGATCAGCTTGTGACGTTGGATGTGCATCCCACCGAATCCACGCGGCCACACCCAGCCCCTCGGGCCGGATTCGGAGTCCAAAGACCCCAAGGACATCGTGATTGGCTACATGCACTCAGTCAATCTTTAACCCGAAGATTCCGTTCGTCAAGCCCCGAGGCGGAAGAATTCGTGGTTGAGGGATCCGAGGTGGGTTTCTTCGAAGTCGGGGCGATCCGACGCAGGAACTGAGTCCGTACGAGTGTGTCCTCTAGATTCGAGAAGTCAAACTGGGGCAATGGCGGTGGCCAGGTTGTCAGCGGGACGAAGGAGACTCAGGCGATTGGGGTTGTCGTCCTGATACCGAGGCGGAGCAATTCCGTGAGGAGGGCCGGTGTTTCCCGGTAGTGGATGCCGACGAGCCCGGCCTGGCGGGCGCCTTCGACGTTTTCCTCGACGTCGTCGATGAAGAGGCAGGAGGCGGCCGGGACACCGGCGGCGGCGGCGCAGGCGTCGAAGAAGGCGCGGGCGGGCTTCATCTGGCCGACCTCGTAGGAGAGGATCAGACCGTCGAGAAGGTCGAGGGTCTGGGCGAACTGTCGGCGGTAGAACGTGGCGTGGAGAATGTTGGTATTGGAGCCGAGGAAGACACGGTAACCGGCCGCCTTCAGCGTGGCGATCAGTTCGCCGATCGGTTCATTTGGCCAGAAGATATCTTCCCAGGCCCGGACGAACTGGTCGTGATCCAGCCGGACGCCGGACGCCTCCATGACCCGCGCCGCGAAGGCTTCCGGACCGATCCGTCCGCTCTCGAACGCGACGAGCCAGTCGGCGAAGCCACGATCGACCAGACGATCGCGGAGCGCGATCGCCGTGATCCCAAGCGGTTCGGCCAGCCGCTCGCAGGCGCGGAGGTAGTCGAAGAAGCCGACCACATTCCCAAAGTCAAAAATCAAAACCGGCTTGTGCATGGTGCCAATCCCAGGAGTAACTACGAATCAACATCAGGAGCAACCACGAAAAACACGAAATAACACGAAAATAAAAAAATACCTAGTCAATTCTTTTGATTCTTAAATATTATCTTATTTCGTGTGATTTCGTGTTTTTCGTGGTTCCTGCATTTCCAGATCATTCGTGGTTCCTGCATTTCCAGGTTATGGTTGCGGGTCTCGGATCGCGGCGAGGTCCCGCCAGATGGCCGGAGCGATCGTCGGGACGGTGAGCGAGACGGAGCCGTCGAGTCGGAGGAGGTTCACACCACGAACGTGTCCGCTCGAGGCACCCAGGAGTGCTGAGGCTCCGTCTCGGGCGATGCAGGAAGGCCGGGCGCCCGGGGTCAGGGCGTGGTTGTAGAGGGTCGATCGGTAATCGGCGGCGATCCAGGAGGAGCCGGCGTCGTCGCGGAGGGCGACGGCGTCGGCGAGCGTTGGACACGTTTCAGCGATGGAGGACGCGGCGATCCGGTAGCTGGGGAGTCGTTCGGGGCCGTTCTCCGCCGAGCCGACGAGTCGCTCGCTGAAGGCTGCGGTGTAGGAGAGGCCGTCGCGGGCCTCGACCTCGGCCAGACTCCATTTGCGTCCTGGGGCGAAGACACCATTCCGGCCGAGGGGTGAGTCTCCGGTGGCCGCTCGGTAACTCACCGGGGCGGGCAGCCGGCCCGAGAGCGCGTTGGGATCGCTGGCGCAGAAGAAACCGGGGACCAGGATCTCGCCGGGGACCGGGCCGCTGCGCTTGGGCCGCGTCTTCGAGTCGCGGAGGCTTGTGAGGTCCGGCAGGTCGAGCGATTCGAGCAGGACGCGGAGCGGGCTCGACGGCCCTCGCGATGTGGGTTCGCCGGGTGGCAGGGTCCCGGCGATCTCGGGGAGTCGACCATTCATCTGGTCGTGCAGCGCCAGTGCGAATCCGATCTGGGCCAGGTTGCGGGCGCAGCGATTCAGCCGCGCTCCTTCTCGGGCTCGCGACATCCCCATCAGCGCCAGCAAGCCGGTTGCGCCCAGGAGGATCACCAGAACGATCACGTCTCCCATCGTGACGCCGCGTCGCGACCGGGAACCAGATCCAACGACCATCGAACCTCGCCTCGCTTCTCGGAACCGGCCGTTGATGGGCCTTGCGAACACGGACCGGAACTCAATGCTCATCGACCAGGAGCCGATCGCCGGTGCCGACGTTGCCGGCCGCATCGGTGGCCTTGACGAGGAGGACGTGCGTTCCCGAACCAAGGTTGGGGAGCGTCAGGTCGATCCGCTCTCGGGGCGAGTCGAAGATCCGGTCGTCGGGGAACATCGGAGTCCAGGGTCCACCGTCGATGGCATAATCCGCGCGGGTGATTCGGGTGAGGTCATCCGCGAGATCGATTCGGGCGCCATGAGGTGTGCGCGTCAGTTCGATCTGCGGCGAGTCGTGGTCGACGAGGAACGAGAGGCTCTCTCGTTCCCGGGTGAAGGCGTCGGCGGGGCCGTTCGACGGCCGATCGCTGGCGACGACCTTCACGCGATAGGTTCCCGAGGGGAACGCGGTCGTATCCCACGAGAGGTTGCGGTCGGTGATCGGCTCGGCGTTGATCCGGACCCAGTCGGGCCAGCCCTCCTTGCGGACGAGGACGGTGAAGTTCATCTCGTCCTCATTGGGATCGGTGACGTCCCATCGGAGGTTGAGCCGGGTTTGCCGGGCGGCGCCATCGGCGGCGGAGAGATCCGGAACCTCGATGCGGGTCAGTTCGGGCGCGAGGTTGGTTGTCCGGTAACTAAGTGCGACCGAGCGGAGTTCCGGGGTTCGGTGGGGGTCGCTGGTCGCGAGCTTGACCCGGTACTGGACGAAGCGGCCGGGAGGGGCGATCACCCGGGCGGCGTCGGGGTCGGATTGCTCGGCCGACCATTCGGACCAGGTCTCGTCCGGCTCGCCGACGTTCCCACTCCGGCACTGAAACGAGACCGACGTCCCCGGGGGTTTGTCGGCGCGCCAGCTCAGGGCGCCGAAGCGGCTCAGGAGCCGGGCGTCGTGGACCTCGGAGACAATTCGTCCGATCGAAACGTGAAGAGCGCCCAGGCGAAGCACTCCGCCAGGGTCGCCAGTGCCGATGACGAGCTCGTTGTCCGGCCCTGGCTGAAGGGCGAGGATCTGGCCGCTGTCCAGTTTCGCGACGGGAGCGCTCTCCTCGCCGCGGTCGCGGATCTCGTAGAGCTGTCCCTCGGGCCCGGTGCCGACCCAGAGGCGGCCGTCGGCCCAGGCCATCGCGTGGATCAGCGCCTTGATCCGGAGGATCTCGCGAGGGATGCCGTCGGAATCGATCCGGTAGACCGCGTTATCCCCGGGGCTGACCGGCCGAGGCGAGGCCGATCCCGGCGTCGGCGGCTTCGACGTATCCTGGGGCGGCTTCGCGGGGACCTGGGCGTCCTGGATGGCGTCTGGCCGAGCGGAACCGGCGGCGGTCGGCACGCGGTCGCCGGCGTCGTGCGGCGTGGGCCTCGAGAACGAAAGGAACAACGAATTTCGATTTCCCGAGGTATTGCCAGCCTCGGCGGCGGTCCCGGCGTAGAGGGTACCGTCGGCGGTAACGACCAGCGAGCGGACGTCGGACTGGGGTGCATCGAAGAGGACCGACGCCTTGCCGTCCCGGCCGATCCGGTAGATCAGCCCCTCACCGTCGCTCCCGGCATGGACGGAACCGTCTGGTCCCACGGCGACGCAAAGCAGATGGGCTGCCTTGCTGTCATAAAGGAGCGACCACTTGCCGGACTCGCGTTTCCAGAGTTGCCCCTCGGGCCCGGTGGCGGCGTAGATGGTCCCCTTCGCGTCGGCCGCGAGGTCCCAGATGTAGCGGACGCTGGGACCCAGTTTTTCGGGCGGACGCTTCGGTGCGGTGAGATCGAGGACCAGTCCACCTGGCCCTGTCCCGGCGAGGACCGTGGGACCGGGCCCGGCGACCAGGGCGAGGATCTGCGAATCGGTTGAGTCCTGGAGGAGAGTCCAGGTCTCGCCTGGCTTCGTTCCGAGACGAAAGACCTGGCCAGCGTCGCCGGTCGCGGCGAGAAGGGCGCCCTCGGAGGACCGGGCGAGGTCCCAGACCCGCGCGACCTTCAGCTTTCCGAGCGGTTGAACGGCATGACCGAGGCGGAGTCGGCCGTTGTCTGAGAGGACGACTCCCTCGCGATGAGCCCGGGCGAAGGCCGAGGCGCCCTCTTGCCGCCAGGTTTCGGCCTTCGCGTGGTTGGACCGGTTCGTCAGCTCGTCGGGAAGGAGCCCGGCGACGATCCCGATGAGGACCAGGGGGACGATCCTCGGCATCGGTCGCCGACGCGCAGACCCGGGCATTCGCATGGTCATTCTCGCTGGTCTCGGGAAGAGCCGGCGCGAACCCGGCTCACCGATACCACGATACCGAGAGCCCGGCGTCCTTGACCACCGTGAACCGGAGCGTCTGAGAACCCTCGATAACCCACCGCGTCGGGGCGGACTGGATGAGGTCGCCCTGGATTGCCGGCAAGGCGACCTCCCGCTTCGAGGCGAAGACCGCGCGCACGCTTCCCGGCAGGTTCGGCAGCGACTGGCCGCGGACCGTCACGCCGCGATCGGGCGAGGTCAGGTGGAGATAGACGGCGGACCGCTTCGGATCCGTCTGGACTCGGATCGCGTGCAGGAGCCCGCCGAGATCGCGCGGGTCGAGCAGGCCGGGGTCGTTGTGAAGTGTACGGCGGACACTCGCCGTCGCATCGCAGAACGTGGCCTCGTGGCTGCCGATCGGAAAATCAGCCGGGATCGGCAGGTCGATCGCCACGGTCTCGCGGTCGCCCTTGTACGGCTTGAGCGTGACGACCGACCGGAGGACGCCCCCCGGTTCGACAGCCTCGGAAAGCAGGCGGACCGACTCGATCTGCGCGACCCGCCGACCGGGCTCGATCTCGACCGAGCACTCGACGGAGTCGACCCGCACCGGCTCGATCGCGTTGCGGACGAGGATGTTGACGATGGAGGCCACCGGGCTGAAGAGCGCGGCGGGCCCCATCTGACCGGCGTATCTCGGTCCGCTGAAGGTGTCGGAGAACGCGATCGGCTCGCGATCCTTCAGCTTGATCGTCGCCTGGACGTGAGCCGAGAGCTCATCGGGAAGATTTCCCTCGGTGTCGATGGCGTTGGTCAGCACGGAGAGAATCAGGTTCGGCAGCAGGACCGGCTCGCGGACGAGCCGGACGCGATAGGTGCGCGGATCGGCGTATCGTCCGGTCTTCACCCGGACCGTCATCGGGAGCAGGTCGGGGATGGCGCCGAGGCGGCCGGCGACGCTGGTGCTGACGTCGGTGTCGATCGTGCCGACGACCTTCAGCGGCGAGCCCATTTTCATGCTCACGCTTGCGCGCGGGTAGACCGTGTGGATATACCCGGTCATCATCGGCAGCTCGCAGGCGCCGAGGCTCATCATCGGGTGGCCGAATCCGTAGACGCGATCGCCCTCGACGTGGGTGACGGTGCCGATCCCGGAGAGGTCGAAGTCGCCAAGGATCAGGCCGATGCTCAGGGGGGAACCGGGGACAAGCGGGCGATCCCCCTGCTCGCGGAGGATTCGCTCGGGAGCCGAGCCGCCCGCCATCGGCGCCAGGCCGATCGGCTTCAATCGCGAGCCGAGGAGTGCCAGGGCGGCTGGGCTAAATCCGGAGGCGGCCATGGGTGTAACAATCGGGGTCATGCCGCCCATCGCCCCGCCCGAAACGGGGACTGGCGCCATCGATCGACCCGGCTCGCCCTCGGGATCGGCGAGGCCCTCGACGATCGGCGGGACGCCTCCGATGGCCGAGGCTGCGAAGGCGCCGCCGCGAGCGCGGTCCCTGGACTCGGCCGCGATCCGACGGTCGTTCGATCGGACGTACTTCACCATTTGCGAGAACGGAGTAACGCCCGCGATCGGATCCTTGGCGAACTCCCAGGCATACGCGACGGCGCCGAGGAGCTTGCCGTCGATGTAGATCGGGCTCCCGCTCATTCCCTGAATGATTCCGGCATGCTCAAGGTTGCATCCCTTGAGGCGGCAGAGGACCATGTCGCGTCCTGGATTGACGTCGCGCATCACGCCGAGGATTTCGGCCTCGAACTCCTCCAGCTTCGAACCGACCATCACCGTCCGCCCCTTCCCCTTCATGCCGGGGCGGAGGTCCTTGACGTCCCAGTATCCGGCGGGGTCTGGCTCGCCGGCGGTCGTGTCGGATGATCCGACCGCCGAGATCAGCCCAAAGGTCAGCAAGATTCCCAGCAGTCCTCGGCGTCGAGATGCAAATTCCATGGAACGACTCCCCCAGAATTGGGAAGGAATAGGTCGGACCGGCCGAGCGAACCACGATGGGAGAGGACGGGCGGATCGATGACGGAAGAGGATCGCGGGCGAATGGACGGGTTTTGGTCCGGGACGCCCGCGAGACGGCCACCACGCCATCGCCGGTTTCGGAATCCCTGGGCCAGATTCTTCAGTCGAATCCCGCGAGCGGCCCCAGGAAGGCCCGCATCCCCTCGACATCGAGAAGAAGAGACCGGGCCTGGGCCGGTTCGATCTCGATCCACGCTGGAGGTAACATTCCATCCTGGATCAGCTCATCTAATACTATAGCACTTGCATCATCGCGTCAACGAATACTCTTACCCGGAATCGCTCGTGGGATCGCCGGGGCGCCCCCGTTGTCGGCGTTAGAGGGGATCGAGGGGCCGGCCATTCGACCCGCCGGGATCGTCGGGCACGCGATAATTGAGGACCTCGCGGACCAGATTGGAGCGGGTCTGGTCCATCTCTCGACGATGGCGGCGTGCATATTTTCGAGTCGCGGACCAGTCGGAGAGGGCGACGGCAACGGTTCCGACCAGGGAGGCGAAGACACCCAGCCAGACGGCCAGGAAGAGGGAATTGGGCCGAACGGTGAGTCCGCCGCGACCTGGGTTCTCAACGGGGATGAGTTCGGGAACGCGTGAGCCGACATAGATGCCGAGGGCCAGGAGGGAGAGCAGCCCGACGCCCAGGATCCGTCGGAGGTCCTGGCTGAGGAAATGACGGCGGTCGGATTCGGAGAGGTCGGGATCGCGGTGAGATCGTTCCCATCCCAGGTGGATCGCCAGTCCGACGGCCACGGCGGCGATCGCCAGGGCCAGGGCGAGGCTGGCGGGCGCCAGACTTTCCGCTCCGCGCATGCGACCCTCCCGACGATCGCGACCCGCTCGAATCGCCCGGAGCCGTTCGCAAACCCGGCCACAGACGGCTGGCCTCCGATTCGATCCGCTCGGCGTCCATGATAGCGGCCGGCGGTCGCGGAAGAAAAGCCGTCGACGGCTTCGAAAAAAGGATGGGCACGGTCGCTCCTTCTCTCGGGAAGGACGTGCCCCGCACCCGGCGGCTCGATGGATTGTACGCTCCCTGGAACGGCCGGACGCAGAAAGGCCCCCGGACTTCCTGCCGGGGGCCGGGTCGCCTGGCTCGCCTCCCCGGAGGGAGATCGGGGCCGCGTCCTGAGTCGGGGCTATATTTGGCCTTTTCCGGCCCGCCTCCGGCCGAGCATCCTTGCCGACAGGGGACGGACCGAAAGGCCAATTCACGAGGGGGAGGACCTGGGGAATCCCCAGTTCCCCTCGGAAGGGTCGAACCGAACCGCGGCGAAACGCTTCCTTGCCGCCTGGAATCGGCCCGCAGTTTTCTTCAGGAAAACTTCCGAAGAAGACGCATGAAAACTAAAGGATAAGATAGGACACTCATGCCTCTTCAATGACGCGCTCGTCATCGATCGGCGTCAATCGACCGTCAAAATACGAATTCCCGGCCTGAGAGTCAACCCTCTCCCGGAATTTTTCGGCAGGCTCTGGTGACGGAGTGGAGGGTCGAACGTGGTGGGTCGGGCGGCGTGGGTCGGATGCTGGCCGCGGGCTGGAGATCCTGGAAAGGTAGGGGACAGGAGATTGCCAGGGGGGTGGAGACGTGGCAAACTCGAACCGGGTTGGAACCGGATGGGGTCTGGAAGGGGAAGGCATCGG
>DAHZZC010000888.1 GCA_027435495.1 Planctomycetales bacterium | reverse complement strand
GTCCTGTCGGCCCCGAAAGGAGTGAAGGCCGTCGTTGGTTCGCCTCGGGAGGTCGTGATCTCAACCCTGGAGACGGCACCTGGGATCATCAATGGTTTCGTCGAGGTCGAGACGACGGCGAAGGGGCATGGCCCCCTGCGGATTCCCGTGGTTCGATATGCCCCGCTGCCCGAGACTCGCTGAGATGGACCCAATCATGCCTGGCGACTCCTCCTCACCCCCGACCCCGAGTCGATCCGGTTTGTGGCTCGCGAATTGGCCCGCCATCGGCCTCATGGCGCTGATCGCCGTCTTCATTTCCCTGTCGAACGAAGTGACGATCCAAAATGCGATCACTCTGGACGAGTACGGCCATGTCCCCGCCGGCGTCAGCTACTGGGACCTCGGCCGTTTCTATCTGTATCGGGAGAACCCTCCCGTGGTCCAGGCGCTTGCCGCACTGCCCGTCTGGCTCTCGGGAGCCAAGATGGATTACTCGCGGGCCCGCTCGAGCGACCGTAGTGAGTGGGACGTAGGGGTCGATTTCGCCCGAGCGAATGCAGCGCAGACCCAGCGCTATTTTCTCAGGGCCAGGTCCGTCATCGTCCTGCTGGCAATCGCATGCGGGGTACTGGTGTTCCGCTGGTCCAGAGACTTGTTCGGCCCGATGGCCGGGTTGGTCTCGGCGGCCTTGTGGTTCCTGGATCCCGTCGTGATGGCCTTTTCCACGATCGTCACGTCCGACATTGGCGCGGCGCTCTTTGGTTGTCTCGCAGCCTATGCCTTCTTCGGCTTCCTGCGGAATCCGAACTGGAAGAAGGTCATGTCGGCTGGTATTGCGCTCGGACTGGCCCAGGGGTCCAAGTTCAGCCTTCTCGTCCTCTTCCCGGCCTTCCTCATCACGGCGATCCTCGAGCGGCGCTCCTCGGGCCAACCCCGTCATGATGCGAGGCTCGGTCGTCGAGACTTCTGGTTACGCTTTTCGGCTATCCTGGGCATCGGCCTCCTCACGTTGAACGTGCTCTACGAATTCGATGGGACGGGCAAGCCGCTTCGCTCATTCGCATTCAAGAGCTGGGCACTCTCCGGCCTACCATCGACCGACGCCCGCGCGCCTCGGTTCGAGAACCGATTCCGCGGGAGCATTCTGGGGGATTGCCCGGTCCCTTTGCCCAAGGACTACCTCATTGGGCTCGATTCCCAGAAGTGGGATGAGCAGGTTGGTTTCCCTCGCCTGAGCGGGGGACGCCTCGTGACCGGCGGCCGATGGTATGAGCCGTTCATCATTTTGGGGGAGAAGCTCCCGCTTGGGACCTTGATCCTCTCTGTTGCCGCGCTGGCCATCATCCTCACCGACCTGTCCCGCCGAAGGCTCATTCCCTGGGCGGTCTGGATCCCGGCGGCCTCGATGATCGGCTTGCTGTGCAGCCAGACGGGCCTCAATTGGATCGTTCGCTACCATCTCATATGGTACCCCTTCCTGTTCATCGCAACTGGCCGATTGGCCCGGGCGGCGGAGGGGAAAAAGTGGGCGAGCCTCCTGATCGCCGCCTGCCTCCTCTGGGATATGGCCGCTCTCTTCCGGGCTCGTCCTGACTACCTCGCCTACGGCAACGAACTGATCGGCGGCTCGGTCGGGGCGCAGCGGACCCTCCTCGGTAGCAACTTCGATTGGGGGCAGGACCTTCTCCAACTCAAGGACTGGTATGATCGCCATCCCGAGGCCCAACCGCTGGCCCTCTCGTATCATGGATTCACCGACCCCCAATCGATTGGGATTCGTACGAGGCCATTGCCGATCTGCTTCGATCAGGCCTGTGAGGTGGTTTGCCCCGGAGGGCAGGCCAATCACGATGAGACCTTCTACTGGGCGATCAGTTCGAATGTCCTCAACGGCCTTGCCGGCTCCATCTTCCTGGAGGACGGCACGATGAGATTGGGGCTTGTGAGATCAACCGTCCTGAAGCCCGAGAATGCGGTGGCCCGGATCGGGCAGACGATCTTCGTGTTTCGGATCGGATCAGGCCGAGACCAACCGGCGGCTCGGAATTCGATTTCTGTCGTGCTCCTTCATGGATGCACGGATCTCCATTCGGATGCCGACCATCTGGTCAGCCCCTGAGTCAGCGCTCGGGCGGTCGGCGGTCCCTTAACGGTCGGTCGACGAATTGTAGAATGGCTCGATCGACCTGAACTACAGCGACGCGGAAGAAATCGTTGTGATCGGCGCCGTCGATCCAGAGCGTTGTCACCGGAGCCTTCGCCGCCTTCGCCAGCCGCTCGCCCATGACAAAGGGGACGACCCGGTCACGCCGGCCGTGGCCGATCAGGATCGGGCAGGTGATCGTCGGAAGCTTGCGAAGGCTGTCGAAGCGGTGACGCAGAAGAAGCGAGACCGGAAGCATCGGCGCCATCCGGCGCGCCATCTCGCTCATGCTGGTGAACGTTGAGAAGACGATCAGCCCGGCGACTCGATGTCGAGAGGCCAGGTCGATCGCGACCGCGCCGCCGAGCGACCAGCCCGCCGCGATGATCCGATCGGCGGGGACTTTTCGCGTTCGGAGGAGGTACTCATAAGCGGCCTCGGCGGTCTCCCGGCAGCCGATCTCCGAAGGCTTGCCGCCGCTCATCCCGTAGCCGACATATTCGGGGAAGATCACGTTCAGGCCGAGCCGGCGGTACTGCTCGAACTTTCCGATCGTGTCGTTCAGGCACATCCCGTTGCCGTAGAAATCGATCAGCGTCGGCCGATCGCCGGCGCGGGGATCGGGGCGGCCGTCGGGGTCGAGTGAGGGGCCGTAGAGCGCGACGATGGGGACCCCGCTCGCGGTCTTCAGGCGGACCAGCTCGGCACCGTTGCGGGGACGAACCTCCGAGTATTCCTGTCCCTGCGACTCCTGCCCAGGGAAGATGAGGCGGGTCTGGAGCGAGAACATCAGGGTGCCGAAAGCGAGGTAGGAAACGGAGAGGAAACGAGTAATCCGCATCGGCCACGACCTCCTTTCACGGGGGAGGGGGCGCGCAGCCGATCGACCCGGCGATGGCGGTTCGCCGGGTCGATCGGTGGGATTCGGGAGGGACTCGTCAATGGTCCTCGGGTGGGATGACTCCAGGTGGCTTCGTCGAGATTCCTTCACGGGATGAGGGATTCCATCGAGGACCAGGCAACGAGTTGCGACGGGATATCCCGGATCGGATCAAAGACCGCTGCCGAAGCCTGAGGGCTCGCCGCGGTGGTTGTGATTGTGGTGGTGTTCCACCGCCATCCCCTCGTGCGACTCCTTGCGGGTCGAAAGGTGGGGACCACGGAGGACGGACTGGCCGGCACGGGCGTGCTGGGTGTGCCCGCGAAGCGGGCCGCGACGGAGCGGGGGCTCGCCAGCGGTGGCGGCCAGGCCCGACGAGGCGGCGTGCGTCTCGTACGGGACGTCGAAATCATCGGCTTCGTAATCGTCGTAGCGGGAGACGTACCCCGGCATCTTGGAGCGCTCCAGCTCCTCGGCGTAGGAGGCGAGGACGGCCGCCTGGATCTTCTCGCGACACATCGAGTTGATCGGATGGGCGATGTCGGCGTGGAGCTTGGCGCGCCCGTCGGCGTCGCGGAGGGCCCGGTTTTCATCGAGCCGGCATCCGCACTGGTTGCAGAAGCGGCTCCGGAGGTGGTTCTTGGTGCCACAGTTGTGGCAGCGGTCGGTCAGCTTCCGCGACGGCATCGCGACGAAGAAGCCCTTGGCGCCCTCGATGATCTTGAGGTCGCGAATGACGAACATGTCGTCAAAGGTGATACTACAAAAGGCTTGCAGCCGCTCATTGCTCCCCGAGTTGTCTTCCATGAGCTTGATGCGGACTTCGGTGATCTCCACAGCCGGTACTCCTTTACGTGGCATTCGCTGCTCAGGGGCCGCAGGTCACGACCCGGACCCATCCTAGTCCGAGGGGTTGAAGCACTTCCGCAGCGTGGCGGGCCGCGGGTCGGTCGCGGCAGAGGCCGAAGTAGGCCGAGCCGCTCCCGCTCATCGCGAACCCGTCAAGCAACGGGCCCAGGTCCGCCAGGGCATCCCGAACCCGGATCAACTCGGGTCGGATCGCCTCGGCGACGGGTTGGAGCCGGTTGAACAGGCTCCGTCCCAGTTCGGTCGTCTCGCCTCGCTCCAGCGCGGCCAGGATCTTCCCGGCAGCCCTGGGTTCCTCGGGCGGCACAACCCGACAGTAAACGTCGGCCGTACTGACTCCGAGAGGCGGACAAATCAGCACAAAATGATACTCCCGGTCCAACGATACCGGCTTCACCCGTTCGCCCCGGCCTCGGCAAACCGCCGCGGGGAGATGGTTGAAGAACGGCACGTCGCTGCCGACCTCGGCGGCCAGGGCGTCCTTCTGCTCGGGAGCCAGTCCCAGCCCCCAGAGTTGATCCAGGCCCGCCAGGGTCGCCGCGGCGTCGCTCGAACCACCTGCGAGCCCGGCCTGAGCAGGGATCGCCTTGATGAGTTCGATGTCGGCGCCACGTCGGCATCCGGTCGCCTCGCGGAGGCGATCGGCCGCCCGGATTACAAGGTTCTCGGCCCCGACCGGCAAGGTCGGATCGTTGCACCGAAGGCGGAGCACGCCCGTCGGCTCGTCCTGGATCGTCAAGGTGTCGCACAGGCTGATGGCGACCATCACGGTCTCGATCTCGTGATAGCCGTCGGGCCGGCGCCCCAGGACCTCCAGGAACAGGTTTAACTTCGCTGGTGCGAGGACCTCCACGCCACCGGCGACCGATCGTACTTTCATGAGTTCCGCGCCCCGGACTTCCCCGCACCGACCGGGGCCTTCAAGGCTCCCTCGGGCCGGGTCGATCCGAGCATACCACGGGCTTCTCGTCTCGCGGAAGCACCTCCGGACGATCCGAAGCTACTCGATCGTCGGCAAGGGTTTACGGAGAGAAGGGCCCGTCGCGTCCGTCTCACTTCGCGGGTCTCAATTCTGCGGTGGTTCTATCCCGATCGGTGCTTCCCCGCAAGTCCGAAAAATTCCTCAAGTCGGAAAAGGCTTCGGCCGGCCGACGCTCTATTTCAGTCGCCCTGATTGGGCCGATGCGAGGCGGGGCGTTGGCCCCCGCCGGGACGTCCGGCGAGCCGATCGCGAAGGGCCTGAAGCGGACCGACGTCGGCAGCCTGGCCTGTGGCTTCGAGAGTCTGGATCAGGCCGTTGAGGGCTTCATAAAACGGTCGATTGGACGGTCGATCGGGTGGGAGGACGCCGGAAAAGTTGGGCGGAATCGAGCGCTGGACCAGTTCGACGGCGTAGCCGAAGTGGCCGCGGGCGAGGCTGGGGTCGCGGAAGTCCTCCAGCGCGATCTGGCCGAGGCCGAGATGAATCCAGATATTGTCGCGGCAGGCGGCCAGAGCGTATCGAAGGGCGTCTCGGGCTCCCTCGGGATCGCCGGCGGCGCGGATCTCCATTCCTTCCTGGTAATCCAATTCGGTCTCCTGGACGCAGCCCG
This sequence comes from Planctomycetales bacterium, assembly GCA_027435495.1. Lineage (GTDB taxonomy): Bacteria > Planctomycetota > Planctomycetia > Isosphaerales > Isosphaeraceae > JAKAUH01. The sequence continues at coordinate 313 of DAHZZC010000888.1, read as the reverse complement.
GGTGTCCGAGTTCGAAGCGGTTCCCGCCGATCGGGACCATGCGGAGCGGCCCGGTGCGTCTCGGTGCCGATGGTCCGGGTCGACGACCTGGCCCAGTGCCTCGGGGGCGCCTGGGATCGGGCCGACCTGGTTGGCTGCCGCGTGCCCTCTCTGAACCGCCCGGACCTTCTCGTCCTTCGCCCGCCATCACCGAGACCTCCGATCCAACCTTCCGGGGACCGCGCCGACCCGCGATCCTTCCTTGAGTCTTATCATACCAGGTTTGGCGGGTCGCCCGAGTCGGAGGCCGCGAGGCCGGGCTTGACGGCTGGCG
>DAHZZC010000887.1 GCA_027435495.1 Planctomycetales bacterium | reverse complement strand
GGCCTTGCCGCGATCCTTCAGGAGGAACCACCCTGAACTGTAGCCCGGCATCCCGGTGCCGAAGGTCCGCAGCCAGGGCCGGTGTGTCGGCTCCTGCTTGAGGTTCAGGATCCGCGCCTCGTCGATCCGGAGCGAGCCCCTGGGGATCAGTCGGCCGAACAGGTCGCCACGGATGCGGAGACCCTCCTCCGAGACCACGAATCGGACCGCCCGCGTGGAGTAGGCGAGGAAGCCCAGCAGGATCGTCAGGGCCAGGGGGGGCAGGGCGATCAGCGCGGGGAGGGCGGAGGTCGATGCCGGGGCGCCGGCGGCGATGGGGAAGGTCGCGACGGCCGCGGTCGGCCGCTCGATCGCGGCCAGGAACGCCCGAGGGTCGGTCGGGCTGACCAGGAGGTCGTAGTCCTCGGTCGTCGGCACCAGCACCGCCCGGCTCCAGTCGGTCACGAAGAGCAGGGCCTTCGAGCCCCGGGCGAGCCGGAACCAGCCCGACTGGTAATTCGGCAGGCCGATCCCGTTGGTGCGGACCTCGGGCGCGTAACCCGGCTCGGCGCCGGGATCGAGCGCCCGGGCTTTTCCGGGTTGCAGGGCCGCGGCTGAGATGAGCCGGCCGTACATGTCGCCGCGGATGTGCAGGCCCCGGTCCGAGACCTCGAACTTGACCATCCGCGACCCGAAGAACGCCGGGATTCCCACGATCATCGCGACCCCGAGCGTCAACGAGCCGAGAAGGCCGCAGAACCAGAGTGGGGCCGAGGAGCCCCGGGCGATCGGAAACACCTTCTGATCCATAACGCCATTCCCCGAGATGCGGATGTCGTGGCGATTGATTCTACGTGCCCGGCGCACCGTTCCGCCAGCCGATCGCCAGGCAGGACGGTGCCGGCCGCGATCCGGCCGGAACGGGAGCAATTGCTGGCCCGGGTTCGCGGGCGGCAGGCATGAGCCGTCTATTGTCTTCGCGGGGGCAAACGGCGATCGATCCTGCGGCGAGAGCGTTCGCCCACGCCTCCAGGGGCGACGTCCTTCGGCCGCTGCTCTGGGTAAGTCCGAACTTTCGAAAGCGATTCGCTCTTCGAGGAGGTGGGGGCTCGTCCAGACGGGGAAGGCTCGGATATCCTGTCGAGGTTGCATCTCGATGGGGCCGGGCGAGCCCGGCGGGAGGGTTCCCATGAACGGACGTGTTGGGCACGGGCTGGGTCGCATCGTGGGACTTCGCGGGGCGATCGCGATGGCGGGGCTTTTGCTCGTCGTCGGGACGTCGCGAGGCGGGGAAGAGCCGACGAGCGCCTCGACGGCCCCCGAGGGTTGGTCGGGCACCTCGCTCCGGGACGAGATCCGGCCGGCGTTCGCCTACAAGCCAGCAGGCGGGCCCGATGGTCGCGGTGGGCTGGTCATCTCGGCCGATCGTCGCGAAGGCCTCGACGGATGCTGGCGCAGGGAGTTTTCGATTGTCGGCGGTCGCTGGTATCGGTTTCGGACCGATTACCAGGCCGAGGGCGTCGCCGTTCCCCGACGGAGCGTTGTCGCCGAGATCCGGTGGACCGATGATCGAGGCCGGTCGGTCCCGCTCGATCACCCGCCCCGGTTGAAGGTCCTTCGCGGGTTTACCTCGATGGCCGAGCCCGAGTTCCCCGCCACCCTCAGCGCCGATGCTCGGGGCTGGACCGAGGTTTCCGGGACGTATCGGGCGCCGTCGCGGGCCTCGCGGGCGATTGTCGAGCTGCATCTGAGATGGGCGCCGGAGAGCCTGGTTTGCTGGGGCGTTCCGACGCTCGTCGAGACGCAGCCCCCGGCGCCGAGGAAGGTTCGGCTGGCGACCGTGCATTTCCGGCCGTCCGGCGGCAAGACGCCCGACGATAACCGGAGGATGTATGAGCCCCTGATCGCCGAGGCCGCCCGCAAGAAGGCCGATCTGGTGGTTCTGGGCGAGACACTCACCTACGCCGGATTGCACAGGTCGTTTGCTGAGGTCGCCGAGCCGGTGCCGGGGCCGTCGACCGATTTTTTCGGGCGGCTGGCGAAGGAGCATCACCTCTATATCGTCGCGGGCCTGGTTGAGCGCGATGGGCGACTGCTTTCCAACGTCGCCGTGCTGATCGGGCCGGATGGGGAGCTGGTCGGGAAGTATCGCAAGGTCTGCCTGCCGCGCGGGGAGATCGATGGCGGGATCACACCGGGCACCGATTATCCGGTCTTTTCGACCCGGTTTGGCACCGTGGGGATGATGGTCTGCTACGACGGATTCTTTCCCGAGGTGGCACGCGAGCTGAGCAACCGAGGCGCCGAGGTGATCGCCTGGCCGGTCTGGGGCTGTAACCCGATGCTGGCGCGCGCCCGGGCGTGCGAGAACCACGTTTATCTCGTCAGCAGCACGTATGAGGATGTCTCGCGCGACTGGATGATCTCGGCCATCTTCGACCATACCGGCGAGCCGATCGCGACGGCCCGGGACTGGGGGACCGTCGCGGTCGCGGAAGTCGACCTGAACGAGCCGGTGCGATGGCCGAGCCTGGGCGACTTCAAGGCCGAGTTGCCCCGACATCGCCCGGCCCCGCCGTCGCAAGCCGGACCGAGCAGAACCCGGCCTTGATCCCGGGGTTCGCCTCGGAGGACGTCCAGGACGATCGACCCGATCCCCGCGCTCCGCAGCATGAGGACCAGCACGGTAACTACGGATAATCCAAGGATAATCCAAAGCCAGGAACCACGAAATAACACGAAGGGCACGAAAAAAGACAAAGGGCCTGGGACGGGCCGATCGTTGGCGGGTAGACTCGATTCAAGATTCAAGATTCCATTTGACGTATGGAATTAAGGCCGGCGTCCCGCCCGAGGTTCGTCTTCTTTCGTGTCCTTCGTGTTTTTCGTGGTTCCTCCTGATACCTGATATGGATTACATCGAGATGCGGACCTCGTGGTCACGGCCGTCGTCGGTCAGGGGGATGAGGCGGTCGGGTAGGGGGCGGCCGTCGAGGTGGACGTCCGTGGTGCCCGACTCCACGCCGCGCGGGTTGGCGACCTCGATTCGATACGTGGTTGAGCCGTATCGATAGTCGATCGAGAATCCGGTCCAGTCGGGCGGGATGCAGGGCTCGATGGCGAGCCGGTCGCCCTGGCGTTTCAGGCCGAGGATCGCCTCGACGATGGTCCGGTAGAGCCACGAGGCCGAGCCCGTGTACCAGGTCCAGCCGCCCCGGCCGACGTGCGGCGGTCGGCCGTAGACGTCGCCCGCCACCACGTAAGGCTCGACCTTGTACAACTCCACCGAGGCTGGGTCCTCGGCGTGTCGGATTGGGTTGATCAGCGAGAGGAGTTCGAAGGCGCGTTGGCCCTCGCCGAGAGCGGCGAAGGCCTGGATCACCCAGGTTGCGGCGTGGGTGTACTGGCCGCCATTCTCCCGGATCCCCGGGACATAGCCCTTGATGTAACCCGGGTCCATCGGCTCGGCGTCGAACGGCGGGGTGAAGAGCAGGATCAGTCGGCCCTCGCGGTCGACCAGCAGGCGGTTGACCGATTCCATCGCGCGTCGGGCGCGGTCGGGGTTGGCCGTTCCGGCGAGCACGGCCCACGATTGCGGGAGCGAGTCGATCTGGCAGGCCGGGTTGGTCGATGAGCCCAGGGGCGTTCCGTCGTCGAAGTAGGCGCGGAGGTACCAATCGCCGTCCCAGGCTGAGGCTTCGCAGGCCGCGGCGAGGGCCTCGGCGCGACTGCGGAGGTGGGCTGCTTGGGCGGTGTCGCCGCGTGCCTCGGCGATCGCGGCGATCCGGCGGAAGACCACGGCTGCGAACCAGGCGAGCCAGACGCTCTCGCCCTTGCCGCCGGCCCCGACGCGGTTCATTCCGTCGTTCCAGTCGCCGTGGCCGATCAATGGGAGGCCGTGCGGGCCGGTGCGGTCGATCCGGTCGAGGCCCTTGAGAATGTGGTCATACAAAGGCGCCGGCATGTGGGCCGGGTTGGGGAGTCCGTAATCGTCTTCCTGGCCGGGCTTCAAGGGCGGAGCGTTCAGGAAGTCGACCGGCTCGTCGAGGAGGCTGGTGTCGCCGGTCACCTCGACGTAATGGCCGGCGGCCAGGGCGAGCCAGGCGGGATCGTCGGAGATGTGGGTCCGGATGCCCCGACCGACCGGAGGGTGCCACCAGTGCTGGACGTCGCCTTCGAGGAACTGGTGCCCGGCTGCGCGGAGGATGTGGGCTCGGGTGATCTCGGGCGATGAGTGGACCAGGGCCAGGACGTCCTGAAGCTGGTCGCGGAAGCCGAAGGCGCCGCCCGACTGGTAGAAGCCCGATCGGCCCAGATATCGGCAGGAGAGCACCTGATAGAGAAGCCATCGGTTGGCCAGCAGGTCGATGGAGGGGTCGGGCGTTCGGATCTGGACGGCGCCGAGGATGCGGTCCCAGTTTTCGCGGACCTCGGTCAAGGTTCGCTCGGCGCGGCCGCGGTCGCGGTGTCGGCGGACGACGGCGCGGGCCGATTCGAGGTCGTCGGCCTCGCCGAGCAAGAAGACGACTTCTGTCCAGGTGCCGGGGCGCAGGTCGATCTGGACCTGGATGGCGGCGCAGGGGTCGAAGCCGGCGCCGAGTTGTTCGGCGAGCCCGGCGCGGGACATTCCGGCGGGTGCCGCGAGTGAGCCGTGCCGGCCGAGGAAGAAGAGTCGGTCGGTGGTGAGCGATCTTGGGCGTCGGTCGACGTCGGCGAAGGCGACGCGGTCGGCGAGGTCGATTCGATAGGCGTTGCGGGCGAGGAGGGCGCCGGTTTCCTCGTCGATTTCGGTGACGACGTGCATTGAGGAGGCGTCTCGGTTCGGGCCGAGGACCCACTCGGCGTAGAAGGTTGCCGAGATTCGGCGCGGTCCGCCCTCGCCGCCGGCTCGGAGTCGGAGGCGGAAGAGCTTGACGGGGTCGTCGGGTGGGACGAGCAGGGTCAGCTCGTGTTCGATTCCGTGGGAGATTTTCTGGTAGGTGGTGTAGCCCTGACCGTGTCGGACGAGGGTGGATTCCGGTCCGGCGATGGGGAGAGGGGTTGGCGACCAGAATTCGCCGGATTCCTCGTCGCGGAGGTAGATCACCTCGCCGGGCGGGTCGGAGACGGGGTCGTTGGTCCAGGGAGTGAGCCGGTTCCCCTGGCTGTTGGCCGTCCAGGTGAAGCCGGGTCCTGCCTCGGTGGCGACGAAGCCGGCGGCGGCGTTGGCCACGACGTTGGCCCAGGGGGCCGGCGGGAGCCGGAGGTGTGCGGAGGGCAACGGTGGTAGGGAGATCCCGTGGGAGAGCGGTCCGTTCCGGCCTGCCGACGGGGGCGGCGAGCCCTCGATCAGGAGGCAGTACTCGCGGCCGTCGGGCGTGAAGCCGCCGGTACCGTTGGCGAACAGGAGGTCGCTGGGGAGCCGGACCGGCTCGTCGTGATAGGCGACCGGGTCGCGGGTCGGGGTGAATCGCGGGGGGGCTGGCGCGTGGAGGTCGGTCCGGTCGAGCTGGGTCGAGAGTGGTCCGCGGTCGCCGACGAGGACGACGCGTGCGGTGGCCTCCAGCAAGGCGCGTTCTTCCTCGGTCATCTGCGAGGCGCGTCGGGGGAAGACGCCGCCGGGCCTGTCGAGCCGGTCGGCCGAACCGCTGGCGCGGACGGCGTCGAGCAATTGCCGGTTGATGAGGTCGAGGTAGCTGCCGGCCTGTTCGTCGAGGAGGACGAGGTCGAAGTCGAGTCCGCGCGCGGTGAGATACGCATGAGCGGCGATGAGTTGTCGGGCGAGGTTGAGTGCGCCGCCGTCGCCGATTCGCGACAGGACGATCGGCCGGTCGCCCGAGATGCCGAACCGCCAGAGGGCCGGTTGGCCCAGCCGGTTGCGCTGGAGCGCTGAGGGGTCGCCCCGCAGGGCACTACCGGCGAAGACCACGTGGGCGGCGAGCCGCTGGTAGAGGTGGGCCTCCGCGCCCGACTGGTCGTGATGGCGGTGCTCGACCTGGATCCGGGCCCAGGCGAGTTCGAAGGCGCGGGTGGTCGCGGTGATCTCGCGGAACTGATCGGCGATAGCGATGGCCTCGTCGCGTGATTCGGCGAAGGCGGTGATGAACGAGAGGACGGCCGTCCCGCCCGCTTCGAGCTTGATCCGGCGTCGGAGGCTGAAGACGGGGTCGAGCACAGGTCCGGCGGTTCCCGAGAGAGTGGCGCCGGGGTCGATGGCGGCGGGGTTGGCGACGGTCCGGCCGCGGCCGAGGAAGCGGGCGCGGTCGGTTTCGAACTGCACCTCGCCGAAGGAGGCGCCGCCGCGGATGGCCCGGTCGGCGGCCGAGACGTGGACCGCCCAGAGGGGTTGTTCGGCGGCGGACCGCATTCGACGCCGGGCCACGATTGCGCCTGGCCCGTCGAGCCATTCTGTCTCGACGAAGAGCTTTGAGAAGGCCGGGTGGACGATGTCGCTGGCGCGCGGGGCGAGGACGATTTCGGCGTAGCTGGTGACCTCGATTTCGCGGGGCGCGGAGTCGTGGTTGACCAGAGTGAGCCGGCGGACCTCGGCGCGGTGCTCGGGTGAGACGATGACCTCGAGGGTGGTCTCGATCGCGTAATCGCGGCGGCGGAAGGAGACCTTGTCCGCGGCGAAGATGGTTTCGAAGGTTTCGGGAACCCGGCAGGTCGGCTGGAAGCCGGCCGACCAGGCGGAGCCCTTGCCGATGTCCCGGATGTAGAGGAACTGGCCGAAGTCCTCGCGTGCGGCGTCCTCGCGCCATCGGGTGATGTCGAGACCTCGGCAGGTGCTGACGCCCGAGCCGGCGTTGGTCAGCAGGACGTGGTACTGTCCGTTGGAGAGGA
>DAHZZC010000886.1 GCA_027435495.1 Planctomycetales bacterium | reverse complement strand
GAATCGCTCGAAGATGTCGTCAAGGACCATGGTGCCACCTCCCTGGAATGCCGCTATCTCCTGGTGTGGACACACTTTACCAGACCCATCGATCCACCTTCAAAGCCCTGCCACGGTCGATGTCAGCCATGACTCGCCGACCCCGGCGCTCGAGCGGCCCCGGCCCGCTCCGGCGACTGATGGTCAGATCGACGATCCGGCCGGGCGGGCCGGTCCGCTGATCCGGATCGTTCGATGGCCGGAGGAGATCCCTTCTCATGCCTTATGACGGCGACCCCGACCATCCGATCATCGAACGCCCCTGGGAATACGAGATCGTCGGCCTCTGCTACCGCCGCGACCTCGACTCGTGGGCCGATTCCTCCATCGATCTCACCCTTCAGAAGGGCTATCTCCGTCGATGCCTCCGATTTCTCGGTCCCCGACACATCGAGATCACCGAGATCTTTCCCAACACTTCCGGCCTCTGTATTCTCGACGTCTCGAAGCGGCGGCTCGATGGTCTTCGGGTCCGAGTCGCCAACTTCGAGGCGCACGGCGGTTGCCCCACGTTCTGGGCGCGGGAGGTCTTGGAACGTGACGTGAGTGACCGGGGCTAACGCGGCATGGCCCCCGATCGGCCTTCGGCCTTCGGCTGACCCTGGTCGTCCGGTGGCGGAGGTCTTCTGCGTTGGCGGTCGACAACCCGAACGTCATCGACGCGATCGGCACCGACCAGACGACTGGCGAGGTGGTGCTCACCATCAGCGATCACCTGGAATGGGATGACCGTAACGAGCATTTGCTCATCTAGCAGGAGAAGATCAACCGCTACATCGGATTCATCGAGACGGGTGAACTACGGGAGAAATACCCAGGAGCGGAAGCTCGACCGGATCCGTGTTGACGTTGTCTGCAAGTATCCGCCTGGTGAGGACGACGATCGATTCCTGCGCCTCACCAGCGAAACGTTCGAGAAGGCCGGATGGTCACTCACCTGGCGTTGGTGGCCGGGCCGGCCACTTGATTTCGGTCGATAGCAGGCGCGGGGTCGAGCTGTGGAACAGGCAGACGAGGTCCGGGCGCTGTTCGTCGGCCAACATTTCGGCGCACCCAGCACGGAGGCCGACATCCGCAGGGCCGAGGCTCTCCTCGGCGAGCCCTTGCCTCCGGTGATTCGTGAGCTTTACCTCGCTTTCGACGGCTTTCTCGGGCCCACGGATGCGGGCTTCTTCTGGCCCCTCTTCGGCGCGGAGGGACTGGTCGAGAAGAATCGGTTCTTGCGGAGCAACGATCTGTTCCCCCAGAAACTGGTTTCGCAATGTCTCCTTTTTGGAGACAATGGTTGTGGACCGCAATGGGGCATCAAGCGAGATCGGCCCGGTAAGGTGATCCAGTGGGACGCCGAATGGGGCAAGGATTTCGAAGTGGTCGGTGACCGCCCACTCGATGTCTCGAAGTCGGAAAAGCCGTTGTATGACGCCACGGATGAGGAGGCTTGATCCGGGCGAACGAGCCGCCCCGGCGGACCGGTCTGCGTCTGTGCGCTGATCGATGGTGATGGCCGGCGGAGCCGAACCGATGGTGCTGCGTCGGCCCCCGTCCGCCGCGGTCCGGCTCGGTCGGCGCTGCGGGTGCGAGGCGGGTCAGGCAAGCTAGAGAGCATCCGTTCTCGAAAGGAGGTGTCCCATGGCCCTGACCATCGATGTCGATCTGCCGGCGGACCTGGCCCGGTTCCGACTCCCGACGGCCGTCGCCTCCCGACTTCAGAGCCTCCTGGACCGTCAGGATTCCGGTCATCCTCTGACCGCCGACGAGCGAGCGGGCCGAGGCTGAGGGACTGGCCGATCTGGCCGATCTCCTGACCCTCCTGCGGCTGCGGGGCGAGCGGACGGGGGCATGAGCGACATCCCGGCCCCTCTGCGCGAGCGGGTCGTGCTGCGGGCCGGCCATCGTTGCGAGTACCGCGGATTCTCGCAGGCGGGCCAGGAGGCAGGTCGCCGCCATTCGGAGGGCGGTCGAGGCCGTCCACCGGTCCCGCATCCGGTGGGAGGACGAGGGAGTGTCGTCTGCGCGGAGCAGTCCCGCGGGATCGAGCCCCTGAGGGCCTTCGCCAAATGGCTCGATTGCGAGGCGCAGTTCCCCGAGTTCACCCAACCCCCAGACAACGACTATTGTCAGCATACGGTGATGCATCTGGAGCTGCATCAGGTCCCGTGCCCCCACCTCGTCTGGCACGATTGCTTCAACGGCTATTATCTGCCGTTCGAGTTCGAGGAACTCGTGCACGTCGGGCCGCACACCATCTTCGGTCACTGGCCGGCGATGCGACCGGTCGGCTCGAGCGTGCGCCTGCTCCGAGAACTGGACCTCGTGCAGGAGCGATTGCAGGTTTCCTCAACGTATGATTACTCGGTCGATGATCCCTTGCTGGCCGTGAAGGCCGCGTATCTCCAGATGCGCGAGGCGGCCGAGTTGAGTTGTCGACACGGGCTCCCCATCATCTTCTGGGGGTAAAGCGCCGGCCAGCGATCGCGGAGGGGTCGGTCGAGAGGATCAGATGGGTCGCCTGGATCGCTTGCGGGAGTGCAGATGACGGACAAGTCCGTCGATAGGAGGCATTGGCCATCGATCGGTGACGAACTCGAACCGATGTTCACAGACGAAGGAAATGACTACGGGGCGCTGGGCAATGACACCGGGGTCGATATGCGGAGCCTGTAAGCTTTTCCGCTCAGGCCGACTTGGACGACTCTGCGACAGGGGAGGGATCAACCATCTGTCCCGGTGCCGTCCTCCGGCGTGATGTGCTCCCAGAGTCCGTTCTCGTGGAGCCAGATTGGGCTGGCGTTCCTGGCGATCTATTCTTCAACGGGTAAACCATCGATCGTCTGAGGCCGACGGACCCGCTTCTGTTTGCCGTTGATGAAGATCGTCATGAAGTCTCCCTTTCGCTCGCGCTTCGCCTGCCTTTCTGCAGCGGTCAATTTGGGCTTCGGCTCGGTCTTCTTGCGTTTCTTCTTCGATTTCGACATCGAGTTGATCCTGTGCTCATGACTCGTCACCATGCTGCGGCGGAGCCTTACCCACTCGCTTGATGACGCGCGGATAGGTGACCGTCGTGATCGCATTCTCGATCCGCTCGATTTGAATGCGATGAAACCAGTTGTCATGGAAGTCAAACCAGTAGCCAAAGACACGGTTGGGCTGCAGGTTCAGGTCGTCCAGCGTGGTCTTCGAGGCATCACCGGTTCCCTTCGGTCTCCGAGGCGGGGCAGGACCTCGATAGTTGGGTCCGTCGGGATCAAAGGGTCGCTTGCCGAACTGGAATTCGTACGGCTTCTGGTCCTGGCGATCGTATGCCTGGAAGAGGGCTTCATGCAGTTGTTCAAGCGTCTGGTCGCCGCGGATCTCAATCACGCGCTGGACAACCGTGTTCAGGAACTCGGGACCGATCGGCCCACTCAACAAAAACGTTGAGAGGACGTACAAATTCGTCGGAGGCGATGCCGGGGCGACGGGAGCGCGTCTCGATCGGTTGGCCGAGGGCGCCGAAGTCGTTGCTTGTCCGCGGCGCATCCACGCTTCGATCTCCTCGGCCGGGATCAGGATCTGGATGGATCGAGCCTGACCTGGGTGCCGCAGGAGCAGCCCTTTCCTTTCCAGTGTCTTCACCATCTGATTGACCGAGGGGGGCGAGACGAGCATCGCCGCCGCGATCTCGGACTCGGCGGGCGGATAGCCGTATTTCCTGGTATAATTGTATATGAACGCCAGGTATCGGCCCTGGGTTGGGGTGAAATCCAACGAAGCATTCCTCCTTCGATGGGGGCTCGTTTGCCGGCGAGGAGAGAGCCGTTCCCGCCTCGATCCGGTTGTGCCGCTGTCGCGTATTCTTTAAGGTCGAACTTTTCACGACACGTACCAACCGCGCGAGTGGCCTCAGGATGTATGAACTGACGATCACGCCGCAGGGGCATCTTCTGGTCCGCGAGGCGGCATCCGAGACCTCGGACCGGAATGTCTCGAAAGCGATCCTCGAAGCTTACCACGAAAGCCCGGCCCGAGGCATGCTCGACTCTGTGACCGAGTCGGCGCTCCCGCCGTCGTTTGAGTTGGCACGCTCGATCGCACGACTTTACCTGACCGAGCTTTGCAAGGCCGGGACGGGGGAATCCGGCGAAACTCTTCCCGAGATCCCGCCGCCCGCGGCCGATCTCGAACGGATGATCCGCCAGGCGCCTCCCATGATTGGGCTCGAGTACCTGACGGTGGAAGTCCTCTCCAACTGGTGGCAGGAGCTGGATTCGCTCACCCGGCGCGAGGTGGGGAAGCACTCAGGTGGCGTTCAGGGTTATCTGCGAGAGCGCGACCCCGAGTGGCGTTTCGTCGGTCGCGTGACCTTGCACCTGGCCGAGAACAAGCGAAATCCGGATTACCCGTTTGCCTTCCTGGCCACATTTGCCAACGGCCTGACGCCCCAGGGAAAGGTGAAGCATGAACCACTCAGCCGGGCGCTTCAACAGTACGCGGGCGAGCAAAACCGGGCGGCGATGCTGAACCTTCTGCTCCCGATCTCGAAGGCCGCCGAATCGTCGGACCTGATTCGACGACTCGTCGATTCCGAGCAGATCTATCATCCGCTGGCCTGGACGGCGCGACAGGCCTATGATTTCATCAAGTCGATACCTCTGCTGGAATCCAGCGGTTTGATCGTGCGGCTGCCGGACTGGTGGAACACCCGGAAGCCACCCAGACCGGTGGTCAGCGTGAAGATCAATTCAGGGCATTCGGCCAGCATCGGCCTCGATGCGATGATGGATTTCTCGCTGGGGATGAGCCTCGACGGCGAGACGCTGGAGCCGGATGAGATCGCCCAGTTGCTGGAATCCAGCGGGGGTCTGGTTCCCTTGAAGGGGAAGTGGGTCGAGGTGGATCCGGAGCGGTTGAAGCAGGCCCTGGAGCACTGGAAGACGATCGAGAAGGACGTGCGCCAGCATGGCCTTTCGTTCTATGAAGGAATGCGTCTCCTGTCCGGGGCCAATCTCGACCGGGAGGAAGACGACCCGGTGCAGGCGGCGATTCGCGAGTGGTCGGGCCTGACCGCCGGCGCCGAGCTGGACGGGATTCTCACGCGGCTTCGATCGCCGGAGATCCAGCAGGAGAAGGCTCCGCCCGGATTGAAGGCGGAGTTGCGTCCGTATCAGCAGACCGGCTATGGTTGGCTGCGGTTCGTCGTCGGCCTGGGGCTGGGTGGTTGCCTGGCCGACGACATGGGCCTGGGTAAGACCGTGCAGGTGATCGCCGTTTTGCTCGACCTGAAGCGCGAGACGCGGAAGGGCGCGAGCCTGCTCGTTGTGCCGGCCTCGCTGATCGCGAACTGGAAATCGGAGCTGACCCGGTTCGCGCCCGGTCTCTCGTTCGCGGTCGCCCATCCTTCCGAGGCAGTCGGGAACGCCGGGGCGATCGGACCCACCGTGGCGGATCGATATGACCTGATCATCACCACGTATGGCATGCTGGTCCGCACGGACTGGTTGAAGCGATACCGATGGCGGTTCGTGATCCTGGATGAGGCCCAGGCGATCAAGAACTCCGGGACGAAGCAAAGCCGGGCCGCGAAGACGTTGACCGCCGTCGGCCGGATTGCGATGACGGGCACGCCCGTCGAAAATCGCCTGTCGGATCTATGGTCGCTCTTCGACTTCCTGAACCCCGGACTCCTCGGCACGGCCCGGCAATTCAGCACGTTCGTCAAGAAGATGCAGAACGCCGAGGTCCCCTCGTTCGAGCCGCTCCGGAATCTCGTCCGGCCCTATATCCTCCGTCGGCTGAAGACCGACAAGCGGGTGATCGCCGATCTCCCGGCCAAGACGGAAGTGAAGGCTTACTGCTCGCTGAGCAAGCACCAGGCCGTTCTCTATCAGAAGGCCGTCGACGACCTCGCCGAGCAGTTGGAGGACTCCGAGGGGATCCAGCGTCGCGGGCTCGTCCTGGCGCAACTGATGCGTTTGAAGCAGATTTGCAATCATCCAGCTCAGTTGGCCGGTACGAATGACTTTGCGCCCGAGCAGAGCGGCAAGTTTCGCCGGTTGTCCGAGATCGCCGAGGAAATCGCGTCGCGGCAGGAGAAGGTCCTGGTTTTCACGCAGTTTCGCGAGATCACCGACCCGCTGGCCGGGTTCCTCGGCACGATCTTCGGACGATCCGGGCTGGTGCTCCATGGGGGGACGAGCATCAAGAAGCGGAAAGAACTCATCGACCAGTTCCAGCGCGAGGATGGCCCACCGTTCTTCGTGTTATCGATCAAGGCAGGCGGGACCGGGCTGAACCTGACGGCGGCTTCGCACGTCATCCACTTCGACCGATGGTGGAACCCCGCCATCGAGAATCAGGCGACCGACCGTGCCTTTCGGATCGGACAGAAGAAAAACGTGCTGGTCCACAAGTTCGTCTGCCGGGGAACCGTTGAGGAACGGATCGACGCAATGATTGCAGAGAAGACCCAGGTTGCGGGCGGGGCGATCGGTGAGGCAGGTCCAGGAGAAGTCTTGCTGACGGAAATGGACAACGATACGTTATTGCGGTTGGTGAAACTGGATGTGAACCAGGCGACCGCCGACTGAAGTTCGCAAGTCGTGTAAAAACAGGTACACTCCAATGCCCCGATACAACGACGGATACTACGGCTACAAGCCCTATGTTCCCGTGGCCCAAAGACGTGCTCAGGCCGCGCGGGAGGTCGCAAAGCGGTCGAAGAAAGGTCTGGTGGCCACCCCCGTCCGCGTCGAGGGCCGAACCATCACCTCGACCTTCTGGGGCAAGGCCTGGTGTACGAACCTGGAGAGCTATAGCGACTTCGCGAATCGCCTGCCTCGCGGGCGGACCTACGTCCGGAATGGCTCGGTCGTGCATCTGGAGATTACCGGCGGTCAGATCAAGGCCCTCGTCAGCGGGTCGGAACTGTACGAGGTCCAGATCGACATTGCCGCGTTAGCGAATCCGGCCTGGCAAGCCCTGAAGCAACAATGCATGGGTAAGGTCGGAACGCTCGTCGAATTGCTGCAAGGCAAGCTCTCGAAAGCGGTCATGGAGCTGGTGACCGATCGGGATCGCGGGCTGTTTCCGAAGCCGAAAGAAATCAGGATGCGTTGCAGTTGCCCCGATTATGCGGGGATGTGCAAGCATGTGGCCGCAGTGATGTACGGAGTCGGCAATCGTCTCGATAGGTCGCCCGAGATGTTGTTCTTGCTCCGAGGCGTGGATCACCAGGAATTGATCGAACAGGCGATTCCCACGGCCCCAGTTCCGGCCGAGAGCACCGCCCCCACGATCGCGGCCGAGGACATGGGAGCCATCTTCGGTATTGAGATCGACGATGTTCCCGTGGCGAACGCGGCCACCCTGACCCCCAAAAAAGCGCCCCCAAAGAGGGTCGCGAAGGGCACCTCGACCTCGAAGCCGAAAAAGTCCCAATCGGCAGCCAAAAAGGAGGTCGTCCGTGAGCGAAAATCAGCGATAGGCGGCGGCAAGCCGCTCGGCGACGCGAACAAGGACAAAACGCGCCGGAAAAAGGGATAGCGATCGATCGGATGACCGTCTCCACAGGAAATGTGAGGGCGATCCTCCAGAATGAAGCCGTCCTCACGCGTTCAGGCCGTCCGTCGGTGAGGTCGGTAGGGGATCTCGCAGACCTCGCACTCGAAGAGCATCCTGTACATCCAGCAGCCGACGCAGAATCCCAGCACCGCCTCCAGCCAGGTAAGGATGAAGCAGGTGGAGACCACGCCGATGATCCAGGCGCTGCCGACGTGAGAGAGCCTCAATCCCAGGCAGAGAACCCCGAGCGACCCACCGAGGATCCAGGCGAACCGCTTTGGCTGCGCGGGCTTCCAGGTCGGGCGGATCCACATCGTAAGCAGGGTGCCGAGGAGACCCGTCGGGCTCAGGGGGGTCAGCCCAGTCGCGGCGGCGGCGAACATGTCGAAGATGACGAACGGCCCGATGTAAATCACCGGGTCGAGCCAGGGCGCCGCGATCAGCAGGAAGATCGTCGTTGCCGAGAGGATGTTGAGGAGGCCAGCACGCGCCCGGGTCGCGGTCTCGTTCACGCTCAGGCCCTTCGAATCCGGGAGCTCCGGGCCCATCTGCCACCAGGGCGTGGTCAAGAACGTGTGAAATCCGCGGCCGCTCGCTTCCATGACAGGACTCCCGCTAAAGCACGCCCGGCAGGGGCCGGCTGCTGCCAGCCCCTGCCGACCGCGTCCGTATTCTTGTAACGCTAATTCAGTATACTGCCGATCGTGAATATAGTCAAAACGAATGACAGGGGCTGGGCGAGGCCTTCTGGGTCAGTCGGCGTCGACCTGGCGGAGGATTCTGGCCTTCAGGGGCGGGATGGCATTGAGGGCGCGGAAGGCCAGGTTACCTAGGCGAAAGGCGAGAGCCCCCGTTGTGTGTGCCTGTTCGGCGGCCCGGAGAGAGGACCGGACCGCGCGGAAGCCGTAATCGAGCATCGCCGATTCGTAGTCGCGGATGGCGAGGGGCAGGGGAATTTCAGCTCGGTGGGCGGCGATGAGGTTGTGGGAGAGCAGGGCGGCGTCGCGGAGCGCGACGTTCCCGCCGATGCCCCGATAGGGGGTCATGCTGTGGATCGCGTCGCCGATCAGAGTGATGCGACCTGTCGGCCAGGGCGAGACCGGGACCGACGTCCGGACCGCGATCACACTGAGCGAGGCGGGATCCGAGGACTGGATCATGGCCGAGAACCCCGGATGCCAGCCCGAGCAGGCCCGCAGCGCGAAGGCTCGGAGTTCCTCGTCCGACATCTCTCCGTGCGTCGAGGGGAAGCCCGACCGATCGCCCCGGGCGCTCAACGCCCACATCAGGTAACTGGACTCGTCCTCGAACCGGAGGGCCGCATCTCCCTCCAGGACCGATCCGTCTGGACCGCCGATCTCCTGCACGGCGAGGAACATCGCGCGTCCGCCGGGCGCCCGGACCAGCGCCGGACTCTCAAGCAGGGCCGGAGGCAATTTCGATCGCACCTCGTCCGTCAGGATGACCTTCCCGCCGATGGCGCGAATCCCCGTGTCCACTCTCTGGGCACCGGGCAGAAACTGATTGCGAACCCGGGATTTCCCGCCATCCGCACCGACAAGAACGTTCCCCTCGGCCGTCCGTCCGTCGTCGAAGAACGCCCGGATTGGCCCGTCGGGCTCCTCCTCGTACCGCGAGAAGGCCCGATCGAAATGGAGGATGCCGTCGAGCCCCTCGAGCAGGGCCTGTCGCAACCGCGCCCGGCTCGCCGAGTAATGCCGGCCGCCTGGTGCGTCGCCAGGCGTCGCGACCCGGAGCAGTTCCTGCATCCGGTGCGTGAGAAAGCGAAAGGAATGGGGCGCCCGGCCGCACGACGCCTCGAACGCCGACCAGAGGCCCTCAGGCAGGCATTCCCGGAGCGCCGAGGCGCCCCTCGGGCTCACGTGGATGCGATAGCCCTGCAACCGGGAAGTCGGGGTCTGGTCCCGCTCGAAGACCGAGACGGGGACGCCGGCCTTCTTCAGCCCCTGCGCCAGGCAGAGGCCCCCGATTCCCCCGCCGATCACCATCACCCGAAACGACGAACCCACCATCGCGAAGCCCCTTTCGAGACGCAAAAAGGGCCGATCCCGGGCCCCGTGCGCGCGCACGGCTGGCCCTTGGGGGCGTTGCCTGTTAGCCTGGGCTTGCCGGCCTTGAGGCCCAGGTTCCGCCCTGCGGGACCGGCTCAGAGTCTGCCTCCCGGCGCGGTGGTGACGCACCGCGCCGGGGGCCTTCGACCATCGATCAGCCCTCGGGTTCCGGACCCTTCTCAGGTGCTTGGTGGAGGGCGTTCCAGGCCGGGGAGTTGGCCCATCCCTCGGCATCGATCCGCCAGAGCAAATCGCGGATGAACCGCCGCTCGGCCTCCATCTGGCTGAGGCGATACTCGGCCTCGACCAGGTAGAGCGGCGGGAGCCCCTGGCCGAGGACGCGGTCGAGCCCCTCCCGAGAGGCCCGATGGGCCTCGCCGATCCTCGCCTCGCGTCGCTTCAAAAGCTCGATCGCCTCGCCCGGCGGCAGGGCGGCGATCAGGCAAAGTCCGGCCTCGAAGTCGGTGTACTCCTTGGCCGGCCGTTCGATCAGCTCGGCCAGCCATTCTCTCATCTCGGTCCGGCCAGCGGGCGTCAACTCGTAGACCGTTCGCTCGGGTCGCTTCCCCTCACGCAGGGTCTCCCGAGATGCGATCAGCCCATCGGCCACCATCGCGTCGATCACGGTATACAGGGAGCCGAACCGGATCTTGATGCTGTCCTGCTTGTGTCGATGCTTTAGCGTGGTTGCCATCTCGTACGGGTGCATCGTCCGCTCGAAGAGCAGTACCAGCACCGCGAGCGCCAGGGGATTCGACCGCCGTTTCTTCGCCATGACCCCTCACTCGTTCCGGTATATCCGTCGCCGTATATACCATGACGGATACCGTCCTGCAAGCGCTCTCGTGGAGAGGCCCGCGTTGCGATTTCTCAAAGAAGAGGGGTTGGAATGTAAGGCTGGGCAAGTTTGGTGGGATCGAACGGGAAAAACTGGAGCGATTGGCCTGGGGAGCTTCTCGTCACTTCTCGTCCCGGCCGCTGGTATGCTTGAGGGGTGTTTCCGTTCCCGTTTCCGGCCCGTGATCTCGACCTGGAGTGACCAGCGTGACGACCGAAGAGAGCCCATCCCCCACCCAGACCCCCGTCCTCTGCGATTTCTGCGGGCGGACCACCGCCGAGGCCGGCCCGATGATCGAGGGAAGGGCGCTGATCCCCGCGTCCTCGGGACGGCCGATCACGCACATCTGCGCCAATTGCGTCGGGGCGTGTGAGAGCCTCTTCGAGCAGCATCAGCGGAACCATGCCGAGCTCGAGGAGATGCCGACGCCCCGCGAGCTTGTGGCCCACCTGGACCGGTACATCATCGGCCAGGATCGGGTGAAGAAGGCGTTGGCCGTCGCGGTCGTCAACCATTACAAGCGCGTGCTCGGCGGTCCGATCGACGACCCCGAACTGGAGGGGATCGAGGTCTCGAAGAGCAATGTCCTGCTGATCGGCCCGACCGGATGCGGCAAGACCGCCCTGGCCCAGGCTCTGGCCCGTCGGCTGCATGTCCCGTTCGCGATCGGCGACGCCACCACTCTGACCGAGGCCGGCTATGTTGGCGAGGATGTCGAGAACCTGATTCTCAAGCTGGTGATGGCGGCCGACTACCAGATCCCCGCCGCCGAGAAGGGCATCATCTACATCGACGAGATCGACAAGATCGGCAAGACAAGCCAGAACGTCTCGATCACTCGCGACGTCTCCGGCGAGGGTGTGCAGCAGGCTCTGCTCAAACTTCTTGAGGGGACGATTGCCAACGTCCCGCCGCAGGGAGGGCGAAAGCACCCCGAGCAGCAGTACCTTCAGGTCAACACCTCCAACATCCTCTTCATCTGCGGCGGAACCTTCGTCGGCCTTGAGGAGATTGTCGGCAAGCGGCTCGGACGCAAGATGATCGGCTTCGGCCGAGGCGATGAGGGCGCCCGCTCCCTTGACCGCGAGATCGAGCGCAATGAGCTGGTGGCCCAGGTCACCCCCGAACACCTCGAACGATATGGGATGATCCCCGAGCTGATCGGCCGTCTTCCCATCATCGCCTCGCTCAATCAGCTCTCCGAGGAGGACCTGGCCCGGATCCTGACCGAGCCCAGGGACGCCCTTACCCGGCAATACGAGGTCCTCTTTCGCTACGACGATGCGCGATTGAAATTCGATGAGCGAGCGATCCGAGAGATCGCCAGGCGAGCCAAGGCCCGAGGGACTGGCGCCCGGGCGCTTCGGTCGATCGTCGAGAGCCTGATGCTCGACATCATGTACGACCTCCCCGAGCGTCCGCCGGGCCAGACCTACACGATCACCGAGGAAGTCGTCCGCGGAGAGAGGTCGCTGTTCGACGCCGAGGGAGCCTGAGGCTGCGATCGTCGGCATCGGCGGCTCTCGTCTGGACGACGGCGAGGGTCGCCCGCCGGACCTCATCGGCGGAGGTGGTCGCGAAACGCCTTCAAGAGCCGGCTCTGGAACCGGTACGGGTTCCAGGCCACCGCGATCCGTCGGGTCGGTTTCGGGCCCGAGAGCGACCGATAGACCCTCCGGTCGCTCTGGTCTCGCGATCGGGCCATCGCGGGGATCATCGAGACTCCGTGCGACAACGCGACCAACTCCTGCACCATCGCAAGCTGGCTCGTCCGCTCGACCGCGACCGGCTGCATCGACCGCTGCCGGCAGAACGAGAGGATGTTCTCCGAGAGGCAATGCGCCTCATCCAGCAAAACAAAAGGGTACGGCTCGACATCGGCCGGCCGGATCCTCGGCCGGTCCGCCAGAGGGTGGCCCGTCGGCAGGACAAGGAGCAATTCCTCCTGGAACAACTCCTCCACTTCGAGGTACTTCGCCCGGACCGGAAGCGCCACGATCGCCAGATCGATCTCGCCCTGAGTACAGGCCCTCAGGAGTCCCTCGGTCGTGTTCTCCTGGACGATCAACGCCGCCCTCGGATGCTCGGCCGAGAACCGCTGGAGGACCTCCGGCAAGAAGTACGGGGCGACCGTCGGAATCGCGCCGAGGCGGACCCGGCCGGTCACTCCGTCGTCGGCGATCTCGGCGACCGTCTCCTCAAGGATCGTGAGGATCTGCTGGGCACGAACCTGGAGCAGCGCCCCGGCGTCGGTCAGCGCGATCGACCGCGTTTTCCGCTCGAAGACCGGCTGACCGAGTTCCTCCTCCAGCCGCTGGATCGATCGGCTGAGCGCCGGCTGCGAGATCATCAGGTCGTCGGCCGCCTTCGTGAAGCTCCCTCGCCGGGCGATTTGCAAGAAATATCGCAACTGGTCGAGTTCCATCCAGCCTCCCCCGCGATCGATGCACCACGGTTATGATACCGATCCGGAGATTGCATTGGAAGAATCGGGGGCGAGACGAGACAATGCAATCGAGAGCGAGGCAGGCCGGCCGCAAGAGCCGGTATCGGAACCACAACCTCCGGAGGAAGCATGATGAGGAAAGCCCATCTCGCCCGGTTCGTGGCAGGGCTCTCGGCGCTGGTCGCCGCCGGGCCCGCGATCGCCCAGGAGCCTCGACCGGCCCGGCCGCACGCCCAGGCCCAGGCGAGGGCCGCGGAGCCGGTCTCGAAGTGCCCGGTCGCGGGCGCGGTCCGGATGCTCACTGCCCTGACCACCACCGTCGACAACCCCGGTCCGGGCGACCCGAAGCAGGCGCCGCCGTCTTACGACGCTCCCCCGCCGAAGGCCATGTCCAACCGTGACTGGTGGCCGAACGAACTGAACTTGCAGGTCCTCCATCAGAATCCGGCACGCGGCAATCCGCTTGGCGGAACATTCCGATACGCCGAGGCGTTTCAAAAGCTCGACCTCGCCGCGGTCAAGAAGGATATCAAAAAAGCCCTCACGACCTCGCAGGACTGGTGGCCGGCCGACTACGGCCATTACGGGCCCCTCTTCATCCGGATGGCCTGGCACAGCGCAGGGACGTATCGCGTCGGCGACGGCCGCGGCGGGGCCTCCGACGGCACCCAGCGGTTCGCCCCGCTGAATAGCTGGCCCGACAACGCCAACCTCGACAAGGCGCGCCGGCTCCTCTGGCCGATCAAGCAGAAGTACGGACAGAAGCTCTCGTGGGCCGACCTGATGGTCCTCACCGGCAACTGCGCGCTCGAGTCGATGGGCTTCGAGACCTTCGGCTTCGCTGGCGGCCGGGAAGACGTCTGGGAGCCGCAGCAAGACGTCTACTGGGGTCCCGAGAACACCTGGCTCGGCGGCGATCGCTACCAGAACAAGACGATGGCGAACCCCCTCGGCGCCACCCAGATGGGCCTGATCTACGTCAATCCCGAGGGACCCAAGGGAAAGCCCGACCCGATCGCGGCGGCCCAGGCGATCCGCCTGACGTTCGGCCGGATGGCGATGAACGATGAGGAAACCGTCGCGTTGATCGCCGGCGGCCACACCTTCGGCAAGGCCCACGGCGCCGCCGATCCCAAAAAGTTCGTCGGCCCGGCGCCCGAGGGGGCCGGCCTCACCGAGCAGGGCCTCGGCTGGAAAAACTCTCTTGGCAAGGGGAACGGCGGCCAGACGATCACCAGCGGCCTTGAAGGCGCCTGGAGCACCAAACCGACGAAGTGGTCCAACGACTATTTCGATCACCTGTTCAACTACGATTGGGAGCTGACGAAGAGCCCGGCCGGCGCCTGGCAGTGGACCCCGAAGAACGGCGAGGGCGCCGGCACCGTCCCCGACGCCCACGACCCGTCGAAGTCGCACGCGCCGATGATGTTCACGACCGACCTCGCCCTGCGGATGGACCCCGCCTATGCGAAGATCTCGAAGCGGTTCCACGAGCATCCCGACCAGTTCAAGACCGCCTTTGCGAAGGCCTGGTACAAGCTGACTCACCGCGACATGGGACCCCGATCCCGACTGCTCGGCCCGGAGGTTCCGCCGGCGCAGTTGTGGCAGGACCCGCTCCCCGAGGTCACTTATGAAAAGATCGAGGGACAGGATATCGCCCACCTCCGGCGTCGCATCCTCGACTCGGGCCTGACCGTCCCGCAGTTGGTTGCGACCGCCTGGGCCTCGGCCTCGACGTTCCGGGGCTCCGACTTCCGAGGAGGCGCGAATGGAGCCCGGATCCGCCTCGCCCCGCAGAAGGACTGGGAGGTTAATCAGCCGGCCGAATTGGCCCGGATTCTCGGAATCTACGAGCAAATCCAGAAGGAATACAACGGGTCGCAGAAGGGGGACAAGCGCGTCTCGATCGCCGATTTGATCGTGCTCGGCGGATGCGCCGGCGTCGAGGAGGCGGCACGGAAGGCGGGGCGTGAGGTCCGCGTTCCGTTCTCGCCCGGCCGGGCCGACGCGAGCCAGGATCAGACCGACGTCGAATCGTTCGCCTCGCTCGAGCCGGCCGCGGACGGCTTCCGCAATTACCTCAAGCCCGGCCAGACCCGGAAGGCCGAGGAACTGCTGGTCGACCGGGCGCAGTTGCTCACGCTCTCGGCGCCGGAGATGACGGCACTGCTCGGTGGGCTCCGCGCTCTGGGCGTGAATGTCGGCGGCTCTCGGCACGGTGTCCTCACCGATCGACCCGGGACCCTCACCAACGACTTCTTCGCCAATTTGCTCGACATGGGAACAGAGTGGGTGCCCTCCGGCAGCGAGGAGCAGGTATTCGAGGGCCGCGATCGGAAGACGGGGAAGGTTCGATGGACCGGGACCCGGGTCGACCTGGTCTTCGGCTCGAACGCACAGCTCCGGGCGATCGCCGAGGTCTACGCCTC